>JBDSBS010000573.1:0-5028 GCA_039921435.1 Planctomycetota bacterium
CGCTCGCCGGTCGGCGCGCGGTGCTCGTCGACGGGGTCCCAGGCACGACGCGCGACCTGCTGCGCGTCGAGATCGCGCCGGGCGTCGCCGTCTGGGATGCACCGGGCGACCTCGATCGACCAGGCGCCGTCGATGCCGCGGCACTCTCGCTGCGCCAACGCCTCGCGGGTCGGGCCGCTGCGCTGCTCGCGGTGCTCGACGCGACGGCGCCGGTCGTGCCACCTGCCATGTTGGAGGTGCCGTTGCCGTGGCTCGCAGTCGTCTGGACCAAGGCGGACCTCGTCGCGGAAGTGCCCGGAGTGCCGCCGGCGCTGGCGGCGCGCATCGGCGCCGCGGTACCGGTGTTGACCACGAGTGCGGCGACTGGACAGGGCGTTCAAGCACTGCGTCAACTGCTCGAGCGCTCGGCGCGCGGGAGCGTGGTCGATGCGGGCGGCCCCGTGCGCACGGCCTTGCAGCAGGCGCTCGCGGCACTGCGCGCGGTGCAAGCGGCTGCCAAGTACGGCGCCGAGGTAGCCGCCACCGAGCTCCATGCAGCACTCGCTGCGCTCGATGGCATCGCCGGCAGTCACTCGCCCGAACAGTTGCTCGATCGCATCTACGGCCGCTTCTGCCTCGGCAAGTAGGGCCCGAAACACGCTGCATCTAATGCTCCGTCGACCTTTGACACACAACGGGTTGGGGCTGTAAGGTCTCGGCGTCTGCAAGGTCAAGAACCCGGGGTCAGCTGGGTTCTCACTGCCGTGTCCCTGCCTTCTGCCGAGCGCTGGTCGCGTCCCGGTGGGTGGTTGGCGAGCTGCCATGCGCTGTCCGTACTGCAAGGCCGACAACGATCGGGTCATCGATTCGCGCGCCAGCGCCGACGGATTTGCCATCCGCCGGCGTCGCGTGTGCGCCGACTGTAGTCGGCGCTACACGACCTACGAGCGAGCCGAGACTGCCCCGTTGCGTGTCGTCAAGAAGAACGGGGAGCGCGTGGTCTTCGATCGCCAGAAGGTGCTCGGTGGCATGTTGCGCGCGTGCGAGAAACGGCCGGTATCGCTCGAGCAGCTCGAGACGATCGCCGACCGCATCGAACGGCAATGCATGGAGGCCTTCGACAAAGAGGTGCCGAGCAAGGTGATCGGCAACCTCATCATGCAGGAACTGCGTCAGCTCGATCAGGTGGCCTACGTGCGATTCGCATCGGTCTACCGCGAGTTCAAGGACGTGACGCAGTTCCTCGACGAGTTGAAGCCGATGCTCGAGAAGCGGCGGGAGGATGGTCATGAAACGGCGGACGGAACATCTGATTGAGAAGCGCGATGGGCGCACGGAGTTCTTGCGAGTCACGAAGCTCGCGCGGTCGATCCATCTCGCGCTGCACAGCGTGGGTGTCGACGAGGATTGGCGCGCCCTCGACCTCGCCAACGTGACGCTGTTGGCGCTGCGTCAAAAGCACGGCGGCGACAGGGCCGGCGGCGACAGGGCCGGCAGTGACAGGGCCGGTGCGCCGATCGTGCTCACGACGAGTGAGCTCGCCGATGCGGTGCAGCACCTGCTCGTCGTCACGGGTCAGCCAGCAGCGGCGGTCGCCTACGGCGCGGTCGCAGCCGAACGAACAAGGCGGCGGCGGTCGCTGGCGGCGCTCGGTCGCATCGGCGAGTTCGGTCTGGTCGCGGGCGTGCCGAACGGCGGGAGCCATGCGACGGCGAGTCAGTCCACGACCAGCCAGTCGATGGGACCACATTCCACAGGTGAGCTGCACACTCGCCGCGGCGCGGGAGAGTGATCGAATGCGGCTAAAACGACTCGTTGCGCGCGGCTTCAAGTCGTTCGCGGACCGCACGGAGTTCGAGTTCGACACGCGGCTCACGGGCATCATCGGCCCCAATGGCTGCGGCAAGTCGAACGTCGTCGACGCGATCAAGTGGGTGCTCGGCGACCAGCGCGCCAAGAGCCTGCGCGGCGCCGAGATGACCGACGTCATCTTCAAGGGCGCCGAAGGCCGCGAAGCGATGGGCATGGCGGAGGTGACGATCACCTTCGAAGACCCCGAAGGCCGCCTCGAAGGTCGCCAGGAGATCGACATCTCGCGCCGCCTCACGCTCGACAAGGAATCGAGCTACCTGCTCAACGGCCAGGAAGTGCGCCTCAAGGACGTGCGCGACGTGTTGCTCGACACGGGCCTCGGCACGGGCGGCTACGCCGTCATGGAGCAGGGCCGCATCGACGCCGTGTTGTCGGCCAACCCCGAAGCGCGCCGCGCGATCTTCGAAGAAGCCGCGGGTGTGTCCCGCTTCAAGCTGCAGAAGAAGGAGGCCCTGCGCAAGCTCGAGCGCACCGACCAGAACCTCGCCCGCGTCACCGACCTGCTCGAGGAGCGCGCGCGGCGCATCCGCAGCCTGCGCATTCAGGCTGGCAAGGCCCGCCGGTTCCACGAGCTGCAGGCGGCGCTGCGCGACTTGCGCGCAGCACTCGCTGTCGTCGACGGCACCGTGCTGCGCCGCGCGCTGCGCGAGCAGGAAGACCGCCTTCAGGAAGTGCAGGTCGAACTCGCCACCGCCGAAGAAGGCTGCGCGGGTGCGGCCGAGCGCCTCGCCGCCGCCGACGAAGGGATTGCCGCCTGCGCGCAGGCTCTCGAGCAGGTGCAGGACGAATTGCGCAGTTGCCAAGGCGAACTGACGACGCACCGCGAGCGAGCGGACTCGCAGCGGCAGCGCGCCAGCGACCTGCTGGCCGAACTCGACCGCGGGCGCCAGCGTTCGCAGGGGCTGGTCGACCAGCGCGATGAACGCGCGACAGCACTGGCGATGGCCCGCGACGACCTCGCGCAGAAGGAGGCAGAACTCATCGAATTGCACAAGGCGCTCGAGCAACAGCGCCAGGAAGCACTCGCTGCACTCGCTGCACTGCGCTTGCTCCAGCAGCAGCGCGAGACCCTTCGCGAGCGGCAGCTCGAGTTGTTGCACCGCCGCACGCGCGCCCGCAACGTCGCCGCCGACGTGACGGCGAAGATCGCCAGCGCGCGCGCGCGCGAGCAGCGCCTCGCCGAACGCCAGGGCACGCTCGGTGCCGAGAGCGCGCGACTCTGTGACGACAAGGGCCAACTGCTGGCCCAGCGCACCGACCACAGCACGCGCGAGCGCATCCTCGCGGAACGCGAGCAGAACGCGCTGCAGGACCTCGAGGGCGCCGATGCCACAGCGGCCAAGTTGGCCGAACAGGAAGCCAAGCTCCGCCTCGAGCTGTCGCAGGTCGAAGGTCGGCGGCAGGCCTTGTTGGGCATGGAAGCCCACATGGAGGGCTTTGACCAGGGACCGCGCCACGTGCTGCAGCAACAGCCGCCGGGTCTGCGCGGCCGCCTGCTAGACCTCATCGAGATCGACCTCGAACACGGCCCCGCACTCGAAGCGGCGCTCGGTCCGTTCGTGCAAGCCCTCGTCGTCGACACGCGCGAGCACGCGGCGGCGATCGTGCGCGAACTGGCCTTGAAGCGGCTCGGTCGTGTGCTGCTGCTCGTCGAAGAAGCGTTTGGCGAACAGCCGCCGTGCAGCTCGCTCCTGTTGCCGCCGCCCGCCGGCGTGAGCTACCTGAGTGCGCTCGTGCGGCACGTCGCGACGAGTTCGGCGAGCCCCAAGCTGCTCGGTTGGCTGCTGCGCGGCGTCGTCGTCGCCGACTTCGACATCGCCGATGCGGGCCGCGCGGACCTCTGCTTCGTCACTCCGGAAGGCACACTCGTCTGCGGGCCGCGCATGGAAGGTGGTGCGGCGGCCGAAGGGCACGCCGGCCTCGTCGTGCGCCGTTCGCAAATTCTCCAGCTCGCTTGCGACGCCGAAGAAGTGCAACAGCGACTCACGGCGCTGCAGGCAGGCAAGGACCAGGCGGTCGGCCGCGTCGATCGACTCAAGCGCGAGCTCAAGGCGATCGGCGACGCGCTGCAGACCGTGCGGCGCGCCGTGCAGGCGATCGAAGCACAGGAGGCGCGGCTGTCGGCGCGGCATCAGGACGTCGAGCGTGAACTCGCCGAACTCGCCCACGAAGGGGCCGAGCTGTCGCGCACGCGCTGTGATGCGTTGGCGCGCCTCGGTGCTTCGCTGTTCGATCAATTCCTGCTGACGCAGAGCGAGGCCGCGGCCCAAGCCGAGGAACAGGACTTTGGCCAGCGCATCGGCGCGGCCGAGGCCGAGGCGCAGAGCCAGCAACGGGTCGAGCAGGAATCGCGCATCCGCCAGGTGCAGGCCGGCGAGGCGCGCGAAGGTCTCGTACGTTCGATCCGCATGCACGAGGAGGCGGTGCGCGACTTCGAACGCGCGCTGCAGGAGCTGTCCGAGCGGCAGCACGATGCCGAAGACGATCGTGCCTCGGCGCTGACCGAACACGAGCGGCTCAGCGAGCTCGCCGCAGCTCTCGAGGACCGCCTCGCGGAGATCGCCGCCGACAAGCAGGAACGGCAGGCGGCCGTCGACGGAGCGAAGCAGCAGCGGGTTCGCGTGCTGCAGGACATGCAGCAATGGGACCAGCGGCGGTCCGCGGCGAACGAGACGCTGACCCAGACGCGTCTTGCTGCGGCCGATGTCGCGCACCGGTTTGCGCGGCTCGAGGACCGCCTGCGGGAGGATTCGGGCATCGAACTGCGGCGCTGCCTCGGCGAGATCGACGGCATCGGGCTCGAGGATCCCGAGCGGTATCAGGGGCCGGTCGCGCCGTTCGGCGTGGTCGACCAGCTGCAGGGTCCGCCGCTGCCGCCGGCGTTCGTGCAGGCCTGGTACGGGCTCGAGCGGCTGTGGCTGCAGGAGACCTTCGACATCGGCGAGGCGCGCAAGGAAGTGCAGGTCCTGCAGAGCCAGAAGGACCGCCTCGGGGCGGTCAACGTCGACGCGGTCAAGGAACTCGACGCCGAAGAAGGCCAGTTCTCGACGCTCGAACACGAGGTGCAGGATCTCAAGGAGGCGCGTCGCTCGCTCATGGAGACGCTGCGCAAGCTCGAGGCCGAATCGAAGCTGCTCTTCGAGCACACGTTCCACGAGGCGCGCAAGAACTTCCAAG
>JBDSBS010000574.1:0-7036 GCA_039921435.1 Planctomycetota bacterium
CCTGTGGGGCCCGCGGCAATCCGGAAAGAGCACTCTGCTGCGGGAGCTGTTCCCTCGAGCGCCGTACTACGACCTACTCCTGGCGCACGAGTACCGCCGACTGAGCGCGCAGCCGGGCATCCTGCAGCAGGAGTGCACAGCACTTGGTTGGACCGGAGACCGGCAGCCGGACCCGATCATCGTCGACGAAATCCAGAAGCTGCCCGAACTCCTGGACGAGATCCACTCGTTGATCAGCCGGCACGGCCTCCGGTTCATCCTGACGGGGTCGAGTCCCCGCAAGCTGCTGCGCGGCGGCGGCAATCTGCTCGGCGGTCGCGCGATCCGTCGCGAACTGCTCCCGCTCGTGAGCGCCGAGATCCCGGACTTCTCGCTCGAGCGCGCGCTGAACCACGGCCTGCTGCCACCACACTACCTCGCGTCGAATCCACGACCCCGACTCGCCGCCTATGTCGGAGACTATCTCAAGGAAGAGGTGCTCGCCGAGGCGCTCACCCGCAGCCTACCCGCCTTCCAACGGTTCCTCGAGGTGGCGGCCTTCTGCAACGGACAGATCGTCAACTACACCAGTGTCGCTCGTGAAGTCGGGATCGCAGCCAACACAGTGCGCTCGTACTTCGAGGTGCTGGTCGACACCCTGATTGCGACATGGCTGCCCGCGTGGACCAAGCGGGCGAAGCGGCGTGTCATCGCGTCACCGCGTTTCTACTTCTTCGACGTCGGACTCGTGAACGACCTGGCGAAGCGGCGCGCCATCGCCCCCGGATCCACCGAGTTCGGGGCGGCATTCGAACACTTCGTGTTCATGGAACTCAGAGCGCATTCGTACTACAAGGGTCACCGCTACCCGTTGTCCTACTGGCGAACGGCGTCGGGTCTCGAAGTCGACTTCATCCTCGGCGACGCAGAGTTGGCCGTCGAAGCAAAGTCGTCCGAGAACCCGACCAACGACCACCTCAAAGGACTGCGCGCGTGGCGAGAGGAACACCCTTCGAGTCGGTGCATCCTGGTCTCCCGCATCCCACGAGCCAGGACCACCGAGGACGGCATCAAGATGCTGCCGGTGACGACCTTCTTGCGCCGCCTCTGGGCCGGCGCGTTTCAGCCCGGCTGAGAGTAGCCGGAACGCCGCTCGCCATCCGAGCGCGATCGAGGCAGCAAGGCTGGCATTCGCCAATGCTGCCTGCGTAGCATCGACGTGCCATGAGCGACGTGCTGCACCGACTGCGCGAACGCGCCACGAAGCGCCGCGCCCGCATCGTTCTGCCCGAGACCAAGGACCCGCGCACGGTTGCCGCTCGCGACCAGCTCGAACGCGACCGTCTGTGCGAAGTCGTCTGGGTCGAGGATCCACGCGAGGACCCACGCCTCGTCGACATCGCCGCGCTGATTTACCGCCGGCGCAAGCACAAGGGCCTCGACGACGTCGGCGCCATGGCGCTCGCGGTGCAGCCCGTGATGTTTGGCGCTGGCCTCATCGCACTCGGCCACGCCGATGCTGGCGTCGCCGGTGCGCGCAACGCGACGGCCGACGTCATCCGCGCCGGGCTCTACTGCCTCGGCACCGCCAAGGCCACCCCGCTCGTGTCGTCGATGTTCCTCATGACGCGTGGCACCGACGTGCTGTCGTACGCCGACTGCGGCGTCGTGCCGGATCCCGACCCCGATCAGCTCGTGCACATCGCTCACGCGACGGCTCAGAACCACGAACGGTTCACCGGTGAACCCGCGCGCGTCGCGTTCCTCTCGTTCAGCACGCACGGCAGCGCCCAACACGCCAAGGTGACGAAGGTGCGCACGGCAACGACGCTGTTTCGCACCGCGCATCCAGAGATCGCGAGCGACGGCGAGCTGCAATTCGACGCGGCGTTCGTGCCCGACGTCGCGGCGCGCAAGGCGCCAAACAGCATGCTGCAGGGCCGCGCCAACGTCTTCGTCTTTCCCGATCTCGACGCCGGCAACCTCGCCTACAAGATCACCGAGCGCCTCGGCGGCTTTCAGGCCTATGGGCCGCTGCTGCAAGGACTCGCGAAACCGTGGCTGGACCTGTCGCGCGGTTGCACGGCCGAGGACATCGTCGGCGTCGCCGTCATCGCCAGTGCGATGCTCGACTGAAACCTTGGCGGCTCCCTCGGCCGCGCAGTTCCGTCATTGCAGCTCGAAGTAGAAGGCCGCCGAAGTCGGCTCCTCGCCCCCCTTCGATCGCGAGAAGACGATCATCTGCAACCCGGGTGATCGACCATCGGCGAGAGGCTGCACGGTCCAAGTGAACGCCGCCTTGCCCTCGGCATCGAATTTTCCCGCGTGCACGAAGGCCGCGGGTTGCAGGCCGCCAACGAATTCGATGTCGGCGACGCCACCGTAGGGATGGCCTTCACACACCGGGTGGGGCAGGCCCTTGCAGATCCAGAACGAAGCGCCCGGCGGACCACTGGCTTGCATGTGGACCACTTCGCCCGCCGCCACCTGCAACCGGAACGGCCCCGCCCCTTCGCCGATGCCGTTGACGAACAGCGACGCAATTGGCGAATTGCGCTGGCTGAGGTCGGCTGACGTTGGACGCACGAGTGGAGCGATCACGCTCCAGGTCGACATCGCCATCGCGAGCAGCAGGGCCGACAAGACAACCTTGCCGCGCTTCGACCAGCCGCAGGTCGCCGCCGACAACCATGCGGTCACGAGCAGCAAGAGGCTGGGCGACATCGAGACCATGAGGTCGACATCGCGCGGCCAGCCGAAGTCGAAGCTGAAGCAGGCAGCGAATCCGACGTACGCCAGGCCGGTGCTGACCAAGACGAGGTCATGCGGCCACCCGGAGCGCTTCCTCACCGACCATGGCACGGCCAGCGCGAAGGGCACGACGAGTGGGCAAGCAAAGACGAAGATGTGGGCGACCAGGGCCAGGTGGTCGGCGGACAACAGGGTGCCTGTTCCCAACCAGGATCCTCGCGCGTCGACGAAGTCGACCAGCAACCGAGCGTCCGCCCCTCCAGTGACGTTGCCAACGACGCGATTCGACGAACTGAGCTGCATGATGGCAATCGTGAGGCCCACTGCGGATGCGATGATCGCGAGGACGAGCGCAGCGCCCTTCGCGACGCGAACGACGCCGAGACGCAGCCCGACCAGCAGCACCGCGCCGAGCGCAGCACTCAACATGCCCGCGTACTGGGCGTGCGACATGGTCGCGAACGCAAGTTGCACCACACCGACGAACAGGGGACCCGACCGCACGTTGACGACGCCATCGGCCTGCATCACATCCCGCGACCAGACCGTCAGGTTGGCCACGCCCAAGAGGAACAGTGGCATACCGACCTGCGTGAGTTCGACGAAGCAGTGGAAGAACAGCACGCAGACTCCCGACCCTACCCACATCAGTGCACTGACCAACCGCGCGAAGACGGCTTCGCGGCCTTCGCTCGTCGCGAACAGGCGGTCGGTGACGCGGAGCCAGGCATAGGTCGTCACGAAGCCAAGCGCCGGCGAGATCCACTCGATCGCCGCATGACCAAAGAGTCTGGCCACGCCCAGATAGGCGCAGCTCGACAGTGCCTCGGTCCAGGTCAGCGTGCCAGCGATGGCCGCTTCGCGCCACCAGTGCGCATCTCCCATGCTCAAGACCCGGAACGAACACCACAGGGCCAAGAGGCTGCCGCTCGCCGCGAGCGCCCAGAGGAGGCGCCGGCGACCGCCGCCGACGGTCGCAACCACGACGAAGACGCCGACGAGCAAGATCATGCGCGGGTAGGGCCATCCCACCCATTGCCACCAGGTCGCCAAGAACCCGGTTGCGGGCCAGAGGCCACACACAGCGACCACTGTCGTCGCCAGGACGAGGAGCATGGCCGTCGCACATCGATGCACGATCACTGCTGTATGAAACGACCTGTCGGGCCGCCCGGCAACTGCGGCGCGCGCACGTGCGCGCCGCACATCACCGGGCGCCAATGCCAAGGCTCACCCAGCGGCGCGACTACAGCCAGCCGCCGACGATCGTGCGCATGGCGTTCGAAACCGTGAAGCCAAAGCTGTTGACGGTCGGGTCGTAGATCGCCCATTGCGAGAACAGCTGTGCACCGATCACACTCGGGTTGTTGGCGAACGCCACCGGCTGCGACGAGGTGCCGTTGGCCAGGCTCACGGTGGCGAACAGCACGACTGGGTCGATGCGCTGGAAGCAGCCAGCCGCGCCGACCACGCCGAGGTTGACCGGCAGCGGCGAACCGTTCCACAGCGTGTTGCTGAAGCCGAACTCGGCGATGGCCAACGTGACCGCCGGCGTGTTCGAGACCCGATAGATCACCGCATTGTTGATCTCGGGCGTGCCCGTGGCGGTGTGCAGCGGCGTGCCAGCCGTGCCTGGGCAGCCAGCACCGACCAACGACAAGAGCGAGCCAGTGACGTGGTTGTCCCACGTCGCCATCGCGGCCTTGACGCGGTCCCAGACGAGTTCGAGTTCGGCCTGCGACATCGCATTGCGGCCCGGGATCTCGTTGGCAGCGCCAGTGAACAGGTAGTTGAAGACGCCGAACGTGTACTCGCGCGGCGCGATGACGCCCGCAGCGTTCTTGAACGGCACCGACATCCAGCCACCCTCGGCGAAGTAGAAGGTCCACGGGCCCGGATTGGTCCAGCCGATGCCGCCCGGCTTGTAGGCGAGGCTCAGCGCGTTCTTGAACGAATCGCGCACGGCGTTGGGCAAGCCGAGTGTGGTCGCCTCGGTGTTGATGCGCGTGCTGAGGTCTTCGGTGCCCCAGCTCGGGAACGACAGGCTCTCGGCCATCAGTTCGTAGAACTTGGCACGTTGGCTGCCGAGGTAGCCGTTGACGACCTGTTCGTGCAAGCGCGTCAGGTCGCGCAGCGTCAGGGTGCTCTCGGGCGACGGACCCGCGCAACCGATCGTGAAGTTTACGCTCGTGCTGGTCATGCCGAGTGCGGCCGCCGTCGCGTTGATGTTGGCGAGACCGAAGTAGTTCGAGATCGCCAGGGTCGAGTAGTTGTCGGAGTTCTCCATCATCTCGCGCAGAGTCAGCTCGAGCGTCTGGTTGTTGCCGGCCACGCCGCAGGCGGTCGGCTTGTTGATCAGCGTGTTCAGCGAGACGAGGCCTAGCGAGACGCGCCGCATCGCGTGCACGTGGTAGAGCGTCTTCATGGTGCTCGCGGGCTCGAACTGCGTGTCAGCGCGCATCTCGGCCAGCACCGGGCCGTTCACTTCCTTGAGGAAGAAGCCGTACTTGCCGAGGCCGTTCGGCGCCGCCGCATAGAAGGCCTGCCGCGCCGTGCGCTCGAGCGTGTTCGCGTTGTCGACCATCACGTAGTCGTAGCGCGTGCCGGCGAGGGTGAACCGACGCTCGATGTCGATCAGGCGGCCGATGTTCTGCTGCAGCGCCTCGGTCACTTGCGCAGCGGTCTGGTCGTAGTTGTACCACCAGCCGAAGCCCAGGTTCTGCATGAGGATCACGTCGTAGCTGTCCAAAGCGACGCGCTCGATGTCGTAGATGCGGTTGCCGTTCGTGTTGATGTTGCTGCTGATCGTCGCCTGCGAGGCGCCGTACAGGTACCCCCAGCTGCGGAAGTCGGCACCGGTGTTGGAGATCATCACCGTCGCGAAGCGATCGACACCGCCGACCTGGTAGCGCTCCAAGCTGGTGAGCCGACCGTTGTTGGCATTCACACTGGTGTTGACCTGGGTGCTGGTCTGGCTCGGGTACCACCACCAGGTCTTCGCGTCGACGCCCGTGTTGCTGATCATGATCGCGACGAAACGCGTCGTGCCGGCGTCGTCGTAGGGTTCGAGGTCGATCAGCCGCGCGTTGTTGGTGTTCAAGGCCGTGGTCAGTTGGGAAGTCGTGACGCCGATCGCATACCACCAACCCTTCGCATACGCGCCGCTGTTGGGAACGGCCGCTACGGTGAAGCTCCAGGGCGATGTCGACTCGATCTCGATGTCGGTGAAGCGCCAACCGGCGTTGACCAGGTTGGTCAGATCCGTCGTCGACTGGCTGTAGTTCCAGTAGGTACCGACGGGCGTCTGCCGGTCGCGGTCGTCTTGGGCGGGGAGGAAAGCTGCGCTAGCAGCGAGGAAGGTGAGCAAGGCAAGTCGCATGTTCATTCGAGCAGTGGATTGAGGATGCCGCTGCGTCCGCAACAGCAGGGGGAACGGCCCCCGCCTGTCCATCCCCCTGGTCCGGTCCGGCGTGACGCCCGTTCTCGAAATCCCCGTCGCCACCGATGCAGCAGAAGCCATGTTCCATCCCCCCTGGCACGGCGATGATACGCTGCTCACAGAGACGGCCGTGACCGAAGACCCCCTGCACCTAGCCAAGTTGGCTGCCGACGGCGACGCCCGAGCCCTCGAGCGCCTGCTCGAGCAACACCTGCCGGCTGTGCGCGCGTTCGTGCGGGCGCACATGAGCCCCAAGCTGCGCGCTCGGGAGTCGGCTTCGGACCTCGTGCAGTCCGTCTGCCGCGAATTGCTGACGCACCAGGACCGCTTCCAGCATCCGGGAGAGCATGGTTTTCAGGCGTGGTTGTTCACGACCGCGCGCCGCAAGGTGGCCAACCGCGCGCGCGACCTCGACCGACAGAGGCGCGATGCCAAGCGCGAACTCGGCGACCTGCGCGAGAGTGCGATCGCCGAACTCGGCGTGGCCTACTCGCGCATTTCGAGCCCGAGCGGCAAGGCCTTGCGGCGAGAGGAAGTCGAACAGCTCGAGGCGGCCATCGACCAACTGCCCGACGAACAGCGCGAGGTCGTCACGCTCGCTCACCTGGTCGGGCTGTCGCGCGCCGAGATCGGCGTTCGAATGGGCAAGACCGAAGAAGCCGTGCGAGCCCTGCTGCACCGCGCCAAGGCGCGGCTCGCGATCCTGCTTGGCGATCCGGCGGACGGCTGATCGACACCGACCGACCAGTAGCGGCCGACCAGTGCCGACCGACCAGTGGCGACCGCCGAGTGTCGTGCGGAACGCGTTCGTCGTCGTCCAGCCAAACGCGTTCGCGGGCGGGTCGTAGAGCGCGTACTGCGAGAACA
>JBDSBS010000575.1:0-2890 GCA_039921435.1 Planctomycetota bacterium
GGCACTTCGTGGCCGACCTCGTCAACGACTTCGCTTGGGCCACCGCGCAGAACTTCGTCTGGAAGGCCACGCGCGCGACGATCCCGGGCAAGGGCCCGATCCCGATCCACATGGTGCACCTGCCCGAACGGGCCAACCAGTTCCGCAATGCGGGCGACGTCACGCGGCACGCGCTCGAGTTCTACTCCGCACTCTGGGTGGCGTATCCATTCCCGCAGCTGACGCTGCAGGATGGGCCCAGTGCTGGCATGGAGTATCCGATGGTCATCAACAGCAACCAGGGTGCGGCCGACCACGAGACCGCGCACCAGTGGTGGCCGATGATGGTCGGCACCAACGAGACGATGTACGGGTGGATGGATGAGGGCTTCAACACCTACATGAACATCCTCTCGGGCGCGCATCGGCGCGGCCGGACGCCGAGCCTCGACGGGCACGGCCAGCGCTACGGGCAACTGAGCGGCGACGAGTCAGAGCCACCGCTGATGTGGAACGCCAACTACGCCGGCGACCATTACGGCTTCCAGACCTACGAGAAGGCGCCAATGATGCTGTCGATGTTGGGTGGCATCGTCGGCGACGAAGCGGTGCAGAGCGCCATGCGCGAGTACGCGCGGACCTGGGCCTTCAAGCATCCGTCGCCGTGGGACTTCGCGTTCTTCATGAGCAACGCGCTAGGTCTGGACCTCGGGTGGTTCTGGTACTACTGGCTGTGGACGACCGAGTCGGTGCAAGGTTCGATCGAGAACGTGCGTGGCGCGGGCTCGGAGACGGTTGTCACTGTGCGCCAGGATGGGCAGATGCCGTCGCCCGTCGTGCTCAAGGTGGAGTTCGCGCAGGAGGGCCCTGCACTCGCGTCGATGCCGAACGCCGTGGTCGCCGACGACGGATCGGCGATCGTCACCTGGCCCGTCGACGTCTGGTTCGGCGGCAATCGACGGTTCGAGGCGAAGCTGCAGCTCGGTGCGCGCGCGATCGAGAAGATCACGCTCGATCCCGCCGGTCGCTTCCCAGACCGCGACAAGCAGGACAACGTCTGGCCGCGCTGAGTCGCGGGCCCGCCGCCGAGGCCCGTGCACGACGAACGCAACCCAATGGGAATGAGCTGCAGGACCGCACCGAGGGAGCCCGTCTGCCGAAGCAACATGATCTGCGGGTCGACATGCAGCCGACGTCGAAGACCTCGTGCAGGATTCGCTGCTCGAAGCCGTGCTCGATTTCGCCACGTTCCAGCCGCGCTCGTCGGGCGATCTCATGCGGGCTTACTGCGGTGGCGCGCAACAACCTGCGCGACCGCGCGAGATGGCACCGTGTGCGCCGCGGCCTCGAGAGCTTGCGCACTTCGTTGCGCAGCGTGCTGATCGTCACGAACGTCGTCGACCAACCACAGCCCCAACTCGATCGGCCTGCTGGTGTACGGCGCGAGTGCTACGTCGTACGCGGGACTGCCGCTGCCAGTGCTGCTCGATCCGCTGTTCGGCACCAACCAATGCCGGCTCTACACGAGCTTCGACTGCAGTCTAGCCACCGTCTCGGCGCCTGGCACTCCAGCCCTGCTGCAGTACGGCTTCGTTGTCCCACTCGGCGCAAGCGGCGCGACGATCCATCTGCAGCACGTCTGCCTGCAGCCAGTGCCCGGTGGCATGTCCTGGTCCAACCGCGTCACGTTGCACGTGCAGTGAGGCTCAACCCGAGCCCGGATCCTCGCGCAGGACTCGCTGCTCGACGCCGTGCGGGCTTTCGGCACGTTCCAGCCGCGCTCGTCGGCGATCCGACGCCGCGGGCTGCGTCGTCTCGTTCTTGACTGTTGCCCTCGCGACGGCTCCCAAGCGACTCGAGCCGCACCGCCTCGCGGACGGGACGGCTTCCCGACGACCCCTACTTGCCCGTGAGCCAACCGTCCCGGATGCGGCGCTGCAGCTCCGTCGGCTGCTCGACGAAGCGCAGCGTCGGCGTCATGCGCGTGCGCTCGACGAGCGCGACCTCGGCCTGTGCGGTCTTACCGTCGCGCAGGAACTCGATCTGCACCTTGTCGCCGACCTTGTGGTCCTTCACGAAGACAGCCGGCTGCACGTCGCGCTCGCCGCCTAGGGTCGTCACGATGTCGCCAACCTGCAGTGCTGGACTGCTTGCATTGCTCACGCGCAGGCCGTTGCTGCTGCGCTGCGTGTCGAACGGCAGCGCCGAAGCGGTCGCCTTCTGTTCGCTGTACTCGATGCCCGCGTAGCCCAAACACTCGGCCAGCGGCGGATCGAGCACGCCGCGCACGTGCCGCGCGAAGAACTCGCCGAAGTCGTAGTTGCTGATCGCCGTGCAGGCGCGCTCGATGTCGCCCTCTTCGAAGCCGACCCCGCGCTCGGCGAACCAGCGGTTCAAGAACACCATGACGTCGTCGAGCGACTTCCGGTTGTCGGTCTCGTGCCGGATCTTCAAGTCGATCATGGCGCCGAGCATCTCACCCTTCGCGTAGTAGTCGACGCGCGGAGCCTCGTCGCGTTCGCGATGCCACACGTTGCGGCTGGCCCAGTAGACCGAGTGCTCGGATCGCGCGTCCTTGTTGAGTTCGCGTTCGACGTAGCCGCCGAAGGTCGACAAGAACTCGTCGCGCGATGTGATGCCCGTGCGCACCAACGTCAGGTCGCCGTAGTACGACGTCCAGCCTTCGGACACCCAGAGGTTGCCCGTGTAGTTCTCGTGCTCGTACTCGAACGGCCCGAGCGTCTTGGGCCGGATGCGCTTGACGTTCCACAGGTGGAAGAACTCGTGCGCTGTCACGAACGCGCCGGCCCGCGGATCCTTGGCTTGCGCCGGCCCACTGAGTCCGATGCTCGTCGAGTTGAGGTGCTCGAGCCCGCCGCCGCCCGGAATCGTGAACAAGAACACGTAGTTG
>JBDSBS010000576.1:0-9372 GCA_039921435.1 Planctomycetota bacterium
GCCACTCTCGCCGTCACTCTTGCCGCCACTCTCGCCGTCACTCTTGCCGCCATTCTCGCCGTCAATGCCGAGCGCCTTCTGGAAGACCTTGCGCGAAGGCGTCGTCCACGGCGTTTGGTCGTCGATCGGAAACCAAATCAGTTGGCCCGGTTCGCGAACCTCGGCCGCATGCGCGTGCAGCACGATGCGATGGCACGTGATCGCGTGCCGCACACTGGCAACGACCCCGCCGACGTCAATGCGCGCGCCAAATCGCTTTCGCAGCACTGGCGACAGGTCATCGAGCGCCACGCTGGTCAACATGCCAGCTCCCGGCAGTTCGACTTGGCCGCCGTTGGCTTCGCCTGCGGGAATGCGCCCCCCGAGCGCGCCCGACGGCCCAATGGCCAGCGCCACGCGGGCGGTCACTTGCACGGGTGGGGGCTTCTTCGGGCGGATCGGCAGCTCGTGCACGAGTCGCTGGGTTCGCGCGACGCAATCGGCGGCGATGGGACACTCGGTGCACACAGGCGAAGTCGGTGTGCAGACCATCGCCCCGAGTTCCATCAACGCCTGGTTGAAGTCGCCGGGCCTTTGATGGTCGAGCCATCGCGCCACGCAGGCGCGAATCGACTTTCTGGCAATTGCCGTATTGGTCGCGACTCGCACACCGCGGTGTCGTGCGACGACACGTTCGACGTTGCCGTCAACGGCGATCTCGGGTCGGGCGAAGGCGATCGATGCCACGGCCCCGAGCGTGTAGGGCCCGATTCCCGGCAAGGCGGCAAGTGCTAGCACCGCATCCGGCACCACGCCCCCGTGATTCGCTACGACGGCCCGCGCGCCGTCGCGCAGTAGTCGAGCTCGCCTGTAATAACCAAGACCGCGCCAGGCCGAGAACAGGTCGTCGTCGCTGGCAGCGGCGAACTCGGCCGGGGTCGGAAAGCGCTGCACGAAGCGCTCGAACGCTGCCCGCACGGCTTCGACGCGCGTCTGCTGCAACATGACCTCGCTGACCCAGATCGCCCATGGGTCGCTGGTCTGGCGCCACGGCAGGTCGCGCCGGTTCTCGTCGAACCAAGGCAGCAGGCGGCCGGCGATGCGGCCACCGGCGTCAGTCACCGAGCAGGCTCGCGTCGGTCGGCCGCGACTGCAGCTCCAGGCCCAGGCGATCGCGCATGTCCTGTTCCGCTTGGTCGAGCAGGTCGTTGAGTTGGACCGCGTCTTCGTGCTCGGAGACCAAGGTGATGCGGATCGTGCGGGTGCCCTCGATGCCCTGCACTCGAGTGCGGATGCTGATGTGGGGGTTCTTCTTGGCGACGTCGGCCAAGGCTCGGCTGATCGACGATTCGTCGCGGCCGTGGTAGTCGACGTGGCGCTCGTCGCGCACGGTGTCGGGCCCTTCGGCACTCATCACGGGCATCACCTGGGTCGTGAAGAAGCGCTGCATCTCGGCGGGCACGCCGGGTAGCAAGAACGCGATGGTCGGACCCAGCCGTAGCTGCACGGCCGGAGCCGTGCCGACGCTGTTCTCGTAGCAGATCGAGCCCTTGGGCACGTTCGCCATACCGCGACGGCTGTCGCTGAGCTCCGGGCTGCTGACGACTTCCTTGGCATGCAGGCGGCGGTAGGAGTTCTGGATGTACTCGAGCGCCTTCGGGTCTTCGACCAGCGGCACGTCGGCGGCCTTGGCCAGGCAGGCGCGCGAGTTGTCGTCCCAGTTAGGCCCCATGCCGCCCGTCATCAGCACGAACGTGGGCTTCTGCTCGATGGCCCAAGTCAGGGCTCCCACCATCTCGTGCTCGACCCGGTCGACCACGTGGATCGTGCTGACCCGGTAGCCGAGGTCGTCGGCGCGGCTGGCGATGAATGCGGCATTCCGGTCGACGACCGACCCTTCGAGGATCTCGCGGGAGACGACCAGGATGATGACACTCTTATCGAACAAGTCAGGCTCCAGAGGGTGGCGGTGGCGTGGTGCGGGGTGTCGCGAAAGGAATGCTGCAGGAAGATGCTACAGGATCGGCACCGATGTTGAAGCGCCTGCCCGGCCTCGGAAGAATGGTCTTTTCGTCACCGTCGACCCCGCCCGACTCCCCCTGCGCTCATGACCGATCCGACCCCGCCTACCGGTGGCCGCATCACCGATCTCCTGCTCGAGCGGGAGATGCGCGAGAGCTATCTGAACTACTCGATGAGCGTGATCTTGAGTCGCGCTCTGCCCGATGCCCGCGACGGCCTGAAGCCGAGTCAGCGCCGCGTGCTCGTGGCGATGAACGACCTCAATTTGGGGCCGCGCAGCAAGCACAGGAAGTGCGCGAAGATCTGCGGCGACACGTCGGGCAACTACCACCCGCACGGCGAGTCGGTCGTCTATCCGACGCTCGTCGGCATGGCGCAGGAGTTTTCGACGCGCTACCCGCTGGTCGATAGCCAGGGCAACTTCGGCGCCATCGATGGCAGCCCGCCGGCCGCGATGCGATACACCGAAGCCCGGCTCGGCTATCCGGCCATGCATCTGCTCGAGGATCTCGAACACGAGACCGTCGACCTGATGCCCAACTACGACGACACGCGCATGCAGCCGGTCGTCTTGCCAGCGCGCTTCCCGAGCCTGCTCTGCAACGGATCGACCGGCATCGCCGTCGGCATGGCGGCGAGCCTGCCGCCGCACAACCTGCGCGAGATCGTGGCAGCGATCGAGAAGCTGCTCGACCATCCCGAAGTCACGCTCGACGAACTGCTGGAGATCGTGCCGGGACCCGACTTCCCGACCGGTGGCATGATCATGGGCCGCAGCGGCATCCGCAACGCCTACGCCAGCGGACGCGGCTCGGTCGTCTGTCGCGCGAAGTACCACATCGAGGAGAAGCGCGGCCGCAAGCTCATCGTCTTCACCGAGGTGCCGTTCCAGATCAAGACGACGACGATCCTCGAACGCATCGACCACCTGGTCAAGAGCGACCAGATCGACTCGATCAGCGACGCCAACGACGAGACCAACGACCGCGTCGGCCTGCGTCTGGTCGTCGAGCTGAAGAAGGCCGTCGAAGACGAGACCGTTACGATTAACCAGCTCTACAAGCTGTCGCCGCTGCAGAGCACCTACTCGATCATCAACCTGGCGATCCTCGACGGCCGCCCGCGCACGCTCGGCTTCAAGCAGATGCTTGAGTGCCATCGCGACCACCGGCAGGACGTGATCCGGCGGCGCACCCGTTACTTGCTGCGCAAGGCCGAGGACCGGCTGCACATTCTCGATGGCCTGCGCCTTGCGGTGGAGAACATCGACGAGGTCATCGAGATCATCAAGAAGTCGGCCAGCTCCGACGAGGCGCGCCAGCGCTTGATCGCGCGGTTCTCGCTGTCGGATGTGCAAGCTCGAGCGATCCTCGACATGCGCCTCGCGCGCCTGACGGGGCTCGAGATCGAGAAGCTGCGGGAGGAGCACAAAGAGGTCAGCGACAAGATCACCTACTACAAGACGATCCTGGCCGACAAGAACGTGCTGATCGGCCTCATGAAGCAGGACCTGCGCGAGATGGTCGCGCAGTACGGCGACGAGCGCCGCACCATCATCAGCGACGAGGAGGTCGGCAGCTTCGTCGCCGAGGACCTCATCCCCGAAGAGATGATGGTCGTCACGGTCACGCGCGAGGGCTACATCAAGCGCACCGCACTCGATCAGTACCGGACGCAAGGCCGCGGCGGCAAGGGCGTCAGTGGTGCGGAGACCAAGGAAGGGGACTTCCTGTGGAACCTGTTCGTCGCCAGCACGCACGACTACCTGCTGTTCTTCACCGACAACGGGCGCGTCTACTGGAAGAAGGTCTACGAGCTGCCCAGTTACGGCCGCACCGCGAAGGGCCGCGCGCTGGCCAACGTCGTCGAGACGCAGCCCGAGGAGAAGATCACGGCGATCCTGCGCGTCGAGTCGTTCGACGACCGCTTCTTGTTCACTGCCACCAAAAACGGCCTCGTCAAGAAGACCGCGCTCGAGCAATACAGCCGACCGCGTTCCGGCGGGATCATCGCGGTTGGCATCGAAGAGGACGACAGCCTCGTCGGCGTCAGCTTGTGCCACAAAGGCCAGAGCATCATCCTAGGCACGAGCCAGGGCATGTCGATCCGCTTCGACGAGAGCGACGCGCGCGCCATGGGGCGCAGCGCTGTCGGCGTCTGGGGCATTCGCCTCGACGAGGGCGACGAGGTGCGCGACATGGTCGTCACCGACGACACCGGCACCTTGCTGACCGTGTGCGAGAACGGCTACGGCAAGCGCACCCTGGTCGACGAGTACCGCCAACAGAGCCGCGGCGGCAAGGGCATCATCGACATCCGCACGAACGACCGGAACGGCAAGGTCGTCAACCTGCTCGCCGTCAAGGACGAGGACGAGGTGATGATGATCACCAAGGACGGTCAGATCGTGCGAACGAAGGTGTCCGAGATCAGCGTCATCGGCCGCAACACCCAGGGTGTGCGTTGCATTGCGCTCAACGAAGGCGACCAACTCGTCAGTGTCGCGCGCATTCCGAGTGAAGAACCCGAGCCCGAGCCCGAACCCGAAGCGACGGCCAAGAGCTAGCCACATGACCAGACACCTAGCACAGCTCACCACCGACATGAAGATTGCGATGAAGGCCGGCGACAAGGCGCGCCTCGAGGTGCTGCGCATGCTGATCAGCGACCTCAAGAAGAAGGCGATCGACACTCAGGTCGACAACCTGCCCGACGACGAGGAAGTCGCAATCCTGCTCAAGGCCGTCAAGACGCGCGCCGACAGCGTCGCGCAAGCGACCGCGGCCGGGCGCGCCGAGATCGCGGCCAAGGAGCAGGCCGAGATCGACGTGATCCAGGGCTACCTGCCCAAGCAGATGTCGGCGGCCGAGGTCGCTGCCAAGGTGCGCGAGGTGGCAACGGCGATCGGCTACACCGGCGGCAAGGACACGGGCCGCTTCATGAAAGAGTGGATGGCCAAGTACAAGGGTCTGGCCGACGGCAAGCTCGTGCAGGACGCGTTGAAGACGCTGGGCTGATTCCGCGACCGCGGGCGCCCAGCGTCTCGCCGTCCCTCAGTCCTCGATCTCTGCGCGCACCGCCGGGGTCAGCACCAGACCGAGCGGGTTCGCGGTTGGATCGAACACAGCACCTTGGCCGAACACTTCGGAGCCGAGCAGGGCGGGGTCGTTCGGGATCGCCAACGAGTAGCTTGCATTGCCGGCGGCGTTTGCAAAGGCCGTGATCATCACGCTCGGCGCGATGTGCAAGAAGCACGATGGCGCACCGAGCACGGTCAGATCCAGCGGCGGATTCAGCTCGGTGAGACTGAGCACGAGGATGCCGATCGGGAGCATGGGGGGCAGCGGGCCGAACTCGAACGTGCCGGTGCCACCCAGCTGGAACGGCGATGCCGAGATGTCGAGATCGGTGAACGCACAGCCGAGACCGAGGTGCTTCTTGTCGCACGGCTTGATGGTGATCGTCGCCGCCCACATGGCACCCGATCGGCTGCCGGCCGTGTCGCGGCAGTAGAGCGCGAACGTGTTGACGCCCTGCCGCAGCCAGGGACCGACGTTGCGCTTCATGGTGCGGCAGATGCCGGGCCCGCCCGCCGTCGTGTGGGTGTTCGGGATCGGCGAGCCGTTGATGTAGATGCCCTCGATGTTCGGGCCGCCGCCGACGAAGTCGCCGAGGTGGTCGTCGACCGCGTACTGCAGGACCAGGTCGGCGCGGCCGATGCTGCCGGTGCAGTTGTTGATCGTGAATTGCTGGCAGAAGAGAGCGCTCTGAGCCGGCGAGCCGTTGGCGCCCGACCCGAGCCAGCTGGCGCACGGCGGCAAGGTGGGGCACCAAGCGCCAGGCGGATTGGTCACGAGCACGGCGGCCGTCGTGCAGTTGAAGTCGCCGTTGGCCACCGAGAAGAGCGTGCTCTGCAGCGGGAGGGTCGCCGGTCCAGTGCGCATCAGCACGTCTGGGCCGCTGCAGAACGAGACCTGCTCGGGCTGGGCGCAGCTGTACACGCGCAGTGTTGCCGAGTACATGATGGCCGCGGCCGGTACCAGCACGTTCTCGATGTAGAAGTGCAGGACGTTGGTCGGGTTGAGCAGCTGATCACAGCCGATGACGCCATCCCAGGAGAAGCAACCAGTGCCGCCGAGACCGTTCGCGAAGGAGCCAGGCACGGGGCTGTTGTTGAGGTAGATGCCGACGTTGGGTGTGCCCGTGGTGCTGCCGAGGTGATCGCTGACGGCGTATTCGAAGTGGACCCGCACGCCGAGCAGGTTGCAGGCGGAGACGTTGAACGAGTGGCAGAAGAGGGCGGCGTGCCCGTTGGGGCTCGGACAAGCGAATCCTTCTTGCCCGACGGTCGGCTTGGGAACCCAGCCCTGAGCACTGCTCGCTGGCCCACCACGCGCCAGTCGATCTCTAGCCGGCTACCGCGGAACGAGCGCGCGAGGCGAGTGCACGACGTAGCCGAGCAGCGGATTCAGCGCAGTGGGGTCGCTGAGCAGCGTTCCCTCGCGCCACAGATAGGGATCGTCCTGTGTGCCCAGTTGCCCATCGCGCCCGGCCAGGCCCGCGTGGAAGACCGCTTCGAACTGCGGCTGTATCTGTTCGTCGAGCACCACGGCCGCGAAGTGCTGGTCGTGCAGCGCCTTGGCTGCATTCTCGAGCAAGCCATTGATCGCGAGCTGGGCGCGCGGCGACAGGTGCTCGAGGCGGGTGCTGTCGGACAGAGCCTCGAGATCGAGCATGCCGTCCGGAAGACGCGGTAGTAGCTGCACCAGGTCGAAGATCGCCTGACCGTGGGCGCCCGTGCCCTTGCCGGCACGCAAGCTGATGCCACCGTGCGCCGGTACCCAGACGGGTCCAGGCTGGCTCTGTACGAAGGCGAACAGCTCTTCGTGGGCGCGCCGATGCTCGGCAGACGGCAGCAGCGTGCGGCCCGGATTGCGTTGCCACGCGGCGTAGCCGAGCCAACCGAACTGCATGAGCAGCAACAGCGGCCCGACGAGTCTGGCCCGACCTGTCCCGGTTGCGATCGTTGCGATCGCTGCCGTCGGCCCGAGCACGCACGCGCCGGCGAAGCCGTACATCATCACGTTGTCGAAACCGCCGACGTGCAGGCGCGAGAACCACGACGTCATCAGTCCGCCGCTGCCGACCGCGGCGAGGAACAAAGCCTCGCGCCAGGCGCCAGCGCGCCACTGCGCGACGAACCCGAGCAGGCCCAGAACGACCAGGGGCAACATCGGCAGCAGGTCCTCGGTCCAGAAGCCGAGCTTGCGATCGCCGTTCCAGCCGTGGTGACGCGGCATCTCGAACAGGTAGAACGTCGACCAGCCGTCGCTCGTGAAGTGCATCGCGAGTACGGCAGCACCGATGCCGGCGATGGCGGCACCGCCAAACTTGCACGCGTTGCGCCAGTCGTGGCAACTAGCGCCGACCCCGATGGCGGGCAACCACATGAGCGCCGATTGCTTGGCGAGCACGGCCAACGTCGCCAGCAGCGAGGCCGTGAGCCAGCGCCGCCGGCCGCCGTGGCGAAGCGCGTAGGCCGTGCCAAGACACAGCAGCACGAACAGTGCGTCGTTGCGCGCGAGGTCGTACCACCACGCGAGCCAGCCGTATCCCGCGAGAAAGAGCCCCGTCGCGACGATGCCGGATACGACCCGTCCCGTCTCGCGGCGCACCCAATGGCCTATCAGCAGTGCACACCCGATCGAAGCCGACGTCGCGATCAGGCGCAGGGCGAACAGTCCCGGCAGGCCGAGCTTCATCAGTAGGCCGCCGAGCCAGAACAGGAGCGGCGCGTAGAGGAACGGCACGTGCTCGGGCCCCGGTTCGCAGTAGAGCGGCAGCCCGTTCTCGATGCGCGAGCTGTGGTCGACCATCGCCCCTTCCATCCACTCGACTTCGTACGGGTAGGTGAGGCGCTGGCTCACGCCGAACAGGAACAGTCCGGATGCCGCGAGAGCGCAGCTGAGCAGCACCCACCACAGGGCACGTAGTGCGCTCGTCGAGGAGTCCGTGGGCGAAGGCGGCATGCGGGGCGGCGCGCAGCATAGGGTGCGGTATGCTCACGCGCCCCGATGCGTGTTCTGGTCGTGTTTTGCTTGTTCGCGGTGTTGGTCGCCGCAGTCGTGACGATGGCGTTCACGGACTTGTGGTCGCAGTCCTTGGGAACCGTCGATCAGCCGCCTCGCAGCGCTGCGGCTGGCCCGGGCATCGAACGACCGCCCGAGGCGATGTCACCGGGCAGCGTGGCACCGGGCAGCGTGGCCACGCGGGCCCTCGCTGCGCCACCCAGCAGCCAAGGCCTTGCCGACCGGCCGACTGCGTGCCTGTTGGTTGTCGACCATCAGAGCAGGCTTCCGATCGCCGGCGCCGCGGTGCGCCGAGTACAAGGTGGCGCCGAGATCGCGTTCTCGGATGACAAGGGCCTGGCGAACCTGCCGCTGAAGGATCGGGAGCAACTCGCCGTTGTTTTCGATGACTACTTGGTGCGGCTCGTGCCGACCCAGCTCGGTTCGACCGAAGTCGATCCGCAGCAGGTACTGCTCGTGCGCGATGTCTGGTCGTGGCGACGCCGGTTGCAGTTCGTCGCGCAAGATGGGCCGCTGGCGGCCGATGCATTCGTGCGCTTTCGTCCTGTGGATGGCAGCGCGCGCGTGCCGTCGCCGATACCGCCCGGGGATGCAGTTCTGCAACGCGCGTGGACCGAGCACACGATGCTCGCAGGTCTGCCCGTGTGCGGCGACGTGCCGGTGCAGCTCGGCATCTACTCCGCCGACCGCGTGCATCGACTGGCCAACGAAGCCGAAGTGCGCTTCGTGGCCCCGGGCAACTTCTCCATCGAAGTAGCGACGATGACCGGTTTGGTCGCGCGCGTCGACCTTCGGGTCGACGGGGCACCCGGCGGTACGCCGCCCACCGTGCGCATCACCTTGGAGCCCGGCACGTACGTCGGCGGCGTGGTGCAGAGTGCCGTCGATGGTACGCCTCTCGCCGACGCGGGCCTCACGGTGCAGGGGGGCGACCCGCTCGCGCTGCTGTCGACCTCGCAAGCCGATGGCACGTTTCATATCGGGCCCCTGCTTGGCGGCCCAGTCACGCTGAACGTGCGCCACGGCGACCACGAGCCGTTCGCGTTCGGCCCGTTCGTTTCACCGGCCGACGACGTGCGCATCGCGCTGCAGCCGTTGCCGGCATCGACGTTGCGCGGACGCGTGCGGGCACGACCTGGCCTGCAACCGATCGCCGAGGCCACCATCGTTTGGACGCCGAGTGCGGGTGCCGCCGTCACGGCGCGAGCGGGTGCCGACGGCACGTTCCTGCTGCGTGCCACGGGCACAACCGCGTCGCGTCTCGCCGTGCAGGCGCCCGGTT
>JBDSBS010000577.1:0-4006 GCA_039921435.1 Planctomycetota bacterium
CCGTTCTCCTTCTGCAGCAGCCCGGCGACAGTCGTGTGCGGGATGTAGACGATGCCGTCGCGCGGCACGTAGCCCGCGACCTCGGCGATCGAAACGCGCAACGTGCTGTTGGCGTCGGGATAGAACGCCTTGCCGCGGAACGCTTCCTGCGCCTCGATCCAACGCCGCCCCGTGTCGAGCATCTTGCCGGCGCGTTCGCGTTGGGCCGACACGGTCGCCTGACGTGCCTTGGCGAGGCCGCGCGCCAGCACGATCATCGGGTCGTCGTTCGCGGCCACGGCGTCCTTGCCCTGGCCGAACAGGTCCTGGCGGGCCTTGCCGTCGAGCATCTTGGTCTTGCTCCACAGTTGCTCGACCGCTTGGGAGTCCAGAGCACCGTCGCCGAACGCCTGCGTGCCGTCGAGCCGTTGCGCCTTCGACATCGCCGCGATCTCGGCAAGCAGGATCTTCAGCATTGGCTTCTGCAGCAGATCGAGATCTGCCGTGAAGGCATCGCGGCCGAGCGCGTTCGTCAAGCGCGGCGGCAGCTTGCCATCGGGGTCGCTGGCCGCAGCACCGCAGGCCTCGACGAGCACTGAGAGCAGCGGCAGCTCGCTGCCGAGCACGCCGAGGAACCACATCATCGTGTCGCGCTCGATCGTCGCAGCTTCGGCTTCGTCCATCGCCAGGACAGAGTCGAGCACCGTGTGCCAACTGGCGTCAGCCTGCTTGCTGGCCCAGGCCCGAAACTGAGTCTCTTCGAACTCCTTGCGCGCCACGGTCGCGTTGTTCTCGAGGCCGAAGATCATGCCGGCCGCGTTCTTCTGCACGTTGGCGAGCGACTTGATGCGCTCGGCGACTTCGAGCGCCTTCTGCTCGCTCGTGGCCGAGGCCGCTTGCAGCACCTCGAGGGCAGCAGTCAGCACGTGCTGGCGGCGCGGGTAGACGTACCCCTGTTGCACGGCGACGGCGCGGCTCGACTTGTAGCGCTGAGTGCGGCCCGGGTAGCCGAGGATCAGCGCCAGGTCCCCGGCCTTGACACCCTCGGTCGAGACCTTCAGGACGTGCTCGGCCTGGAAGGGCACGTTGTCCTTGTGGAAGTCGCGCACGTTACCATCGGGTGCGACATAGGCGCGGAAGAACGAGAAGTCGCCGGTGTGGCGCGGCCACTCCCAGTTGTCGACCTCGCCGCCAAACTCGCCGATCGCGCGCGGCGGCGCGTAGACGAGGCGAACGTCGGTGATCTGCGTGCGGTAGTAGAGGTGGTACTCCTTGCCCTCGAGGAACGCGGCGACGGAACACTTCGTGTTCGCTTCCTTGCGTTCCCCTTCGCCGATCAGGCCCGCGATCGTCTGTTGCGTGATGCTCCACCGTTCGAGGTCGCT
The DNA here is from genome assembly GCA_039921435.1 of Planctomycetota bacterium. Classification (GTDB taxonomy): domain Bacteria; phylum Planctomycetota; class UBA1135; order UBA1135; family UBA2386; genus DASVAL01. The sequence continues at coordinate 1,365 of JBDSBS010000577.1, forward strand.
GGTGGTCTTGGCCTGCGCTTCGTGCACGACTGCCGTGATGTCCTCGATGCGCTTGAGGACCGAAGCGACCATGCCAGGAGCGGGCAATTCGGCCTTGCGATCGGCCGCTGCAAAGCCGTCGTGCAGGTAGTTCTTCGCCGGCGTGCTCAGATCGCTGACGGCGCCAAAGCCACAGTGGTGGTTGGTCACGAGCAGCCCGTCCTTGGACACGAACGAGGCCGTGCAGCCGTTGATCTGCACCGCGGCCGACAGCACACCGCCCTTCTCGGGGTGCCAGAACTGATCGCGCGTGAGCTGCATGCCGCGCTTCTGCAGCGCGGCCCAGTCCATCTCGCGGACTTGGTTCGGCAGCCATTGGCCCTCGTCGGGCAACAGGCACACGGCGGCGAGAACGAGACACAGCGAGCGAAGCAGCATCGTCGTAGCTTAGCGGCCCGTTGGAAAAACTACTTCACTGCCCAGCCCCGCGCCTCTCGCGCATCTCGTCCCACGAAAGCCGCGCCGAATCCGCCGATTCGCCCGCGTTCTTGGGGATCGACCTGCATCGAGACTCACCCGACTGCAAAGCAAACCAGTTCTTCAGCGGGCCGCTGAGAATTGCCGCCCGGCGCTCCAACCGTCGAGGCCTCGGCCTCTAAGCTTTCGCCATGTCGCCAACCGCCCGCGCCGCCATTGTCTTGCTGCTGTTGTCGCCGGGCCTTCTGCCTGGCCAGAACTCGACCAAGAAGATCCGCACGCGACCTGGTGAGGCGGCGGCGCGCGTCGGCGAAGCGGTGCCGTGGCGCGCATCGGTCGAGCAAGCACTCGCCGAGGCCAAGGCGAACGGCAAGCTCGTGTTCTGGTACGTGCCGTCGGTGGCCGGTTCGCCGATGGATCGCAAGCCGGAGATCGATCGCTACCTGCGCGGCGGGCCGTTCTCGTGGCCGACGACCGTGAACCTTCTCGAGCAACACTTCGTGCCCGTTGCCGAAGTGCCGCGCGGCGAACTGCAGAAGCGGTTCGAGCTGCTGCGCAACAAGTTCATCGAACCCGGCTACCTGGTGCTCGATGGCGACGGTGCCGTGAAGTTGCGCGTCGACCAGATCACCACGCTGCATCCGGAGTGGTTCGAAGCGTCGCTGCGCCGGCTCGTGCAGACGCCGAGCGACGGCTTTCCTGGCGCCGCGCCGCTGCGCGAAGCGTGGGCTGCCTACCGCGCTGGCGAACGCACGAAGGCGATCGAGCTGGCCGAGGCGGTGTTGAAGCAGGAGCCCGCCCCGGCCGTAGCGGCCGAGGCGCACTGGCTGTGTGGTGCGGCGCTGTGCCGCGACAACCACCGCCGCGAGGCCGTCGAACGCTGGCAGCAGCTGGCGGCGGCGTTGCCCGAGCAGCCACTCGCGTGGAAGGCCGCGCTCGAGGTCGAGGGGCACGGGCCGTTCGTGCACGGCTTCGAAGACTACGGCCCGTTGCCCTCGGCGGTGCTGCAAGCGGATCCGATCGACGGCACGCGCGCCGAAGGTGTCTACAGCGAGGCGGAGCTGTGGCAGCGTTGCGTCAAGTTCCTGATTGGCCTGGACGACGGCGACGGCGTCGTGCGCGACAGCACTTACGACTTCGGTGGCACCGACAGTCTGCCGAACGTGCACGCGGCCGTGACGTGTCTCGTCGGCGAGGCGCTGTTGGCGGCGCAGGCGCGCGTGAAGCGCGGCGAGCTGAAACTTGCGGAGCCCGATGCCGTGCGGCTCGAAGCGATGCTGCAGCGCATCCACGCCAACGTCACCGACGATGTGTGGCTCGCGCTCAGCGACCGCGATGAGATCCTGTGGGCGCGCGCCTACGCGGTGCGCTTCCTCGTGGCTTGGAAGGCGCGACGCGCGGCCGACGCAGGAGACCTGCAGCCCGTGTTGCAACGCGGCGTCGCTGCGCTGTTCGCGTTGCAGCCCGAAACCGGGGTTTGGTTCCACGAGTACGGCAACCCATTTGCGATCGCCACCGCGCTGCAGGCACTGCACGCGGCCAAAGCCGCGGGCGCGGAACTCGACCAGGACAAGATCGATCGCGGCCTGCGCGCGCTGGCCATGAACCGCACCGACGAAGGTGCCTTCACGTACGGCCACACGAGTCGCGGCAAGCCGCGCGAATCGCTCGAGGCCGCGGCCGGCCGCATGCCGCTGTGCGAGCTGGCGATGTTCTTGTTCGGTGCTTCCGACCAAGAACGGCTCTCTGCTGCGGTGGCGACCGGCCATCGCCACCACGGCATCATGGCCGCCGTGCGCAAGTACGACGACCACGCCGACCGCCTGCACTACGGCGGCTTCTTCTTCTGGTACGACATGTTGGGTCGCACCGATGCGATCACGAGCCTGGCGCCGGGCGACGCCCGCAGCGGTTTCGTCGCGGCCCAGCGCAAGCTGATCTTGGACCTGCCCGAGTTTGACGGCTGCTTCGTCGACAGCCACGAGTTGGGTCGGGCCTACGGCACGGCGATGGCGTTGCTCTGCCTCGACGCGCTGCCTGGAAAGTGAGCGCAAGGGACCCACGGGCAGACGTGCTGGCTACGGAACGGCTCGCTCCCTCGAGCCCGGCGACCCAAAGGACCCGTGCCAATCGGGGCCCGCCTCTGCTAAACCATTGTCTGTGGTGACGACGAAGTTCTCTGGGTT
>JBDSBS010000578.1:0-6262 GCA_039921435.1 Planctomycetota bacterium
CGCGGCGGCAGCGAGCGTGTCCCAATGCAGGTCGGGCGTGAACAGGCCCAGCGTGTATGGCCGCACGAAGCGCCATTCGATGCGGGCGAGGTCGCTGGCGACGTGCTGCAGCGGTTCCCGCAGGCAGTAGACGGACGCGGCGAGCACAGCGAACACGGCGCCGAGCACCTGCCAGCGGCTCCGTGCGCTCGTCTGGCGATCGAGAGCGCCGGGGGCGCGCGGGTGGTTGGGGTCGACGCGCAGTCGGTGGCGCAGCAGGTTCGCCAGCAGGTCGGCTGTTGCGGTGACGGCCAGCAGAGTGAGCAGGACCGTTGCGACGCCGGGCCAGTAGCCGTCGGTGTACTCGTCCCACAGCGCCGCGCCGATGCCGCCGCCGCCGACGACGCCGATGACCGACGCGTTGCGCACGGCGCACTCGGTGCGCATCAAGACGAACGACAGCATCGAGCGCGCGGCCAGCGGTTGCACGCCGTAGAAGAACACCGCGAGCCGGCCAGCCCCGGTCGAACGCAGCGCGGCGTAGCGGGCCGGGTCGACGTTGTCCCACTGTTCGCTGAGCACCTTGCCGAGGATGCCGCCGACGCTGATCGCGATCGCGAGCACTCCGGTCACGGCGTTGACGCCCGTGATGTTGGCCAGCACGATCGCCCACGCGAAGTCGGGCACGCCGCGCATCGCGTCGAGCAGCAGCCGGTTGCCTTCGAGCACCCCGCGCAACAGCCAACGCCGGAATCCTCGGGCCGGATCCTCGCCGAGCACGACGCATCGAGAGGCACCCAGCGCCACCGGATAGGCGAACACCAAGCCGACCGCGACGCCGAGCAGCGCCACGGCGAGCGTTTCCAAGGCGAGGTCGAAGCAACGTTGCAGCATGGCCGCCGAGAGGTCCGGTGCCGCAAACGAACTCAGGTAGCCGAACAGGCGCTCGACCGCAGCACGGAACTCGGTCCAGCTCGACACCGCTTCGAGGTTCCACCGCAGTGCGAAAGCACTCAGGACAATCGCGGCGAACAGCACCCAGACGGCGCGCCTCGAACCGCGTGGGTTCTGCGGCAGGGACGTCGCACTCACGCGCGTGCTTCACCTTGCAAGGGCAGTTCGTCGAGGTGCAGCGTCTGGTACTCAGTGCCGTAGATCGTGCGCAGCAGATCGCGTGTCAGACTGTCGGGTGGCCCATCGTGAACGACCCGGCCTTCGCGCAGTGCGATCACACGATCGAAGCCCGTGGACAGCAGGTCGAGCGTATGCAGGCTGACGACGGTCGTGTTCTCGGCGGAGGCCACGCCGAGCAGGAGCTGCACGACTTCGCGGCCGAGCCGGATGTCGAGCGAGCTGGCCGGTTCGTCGGCCAACAGGATGCTGGGTTCCTGCACGAGCAGTCGCGCGATCGCGACGCGCTGTTGTTCGCCGCCCGACAGTTCGCCGGGCAGCGCCCACAGGCGCGAACCGAGTTCGACGCGTTCGAGCGCCGCGTGCGCACGATGCACTTCCTGCGGTCGTAGCAGCGACCACAGGGCCTTCCACACCGACCACTTGCCGAGTCGGCCGATCAGCACGTTGTGGGCGACGCGCAGACCCGGCACGAGGTTGTCTTGCTGGTAGAGCAAGCCGATCTGTTGGCGCAGTCGGCACAGCTCGCGGCCATGCAGGGTGCCCGTCGTGCGGCCGAGCACGCGCACCTCGCCGCTCGAGGGCCACAGTACCCCCGCGATCAGTCGCAGCAGCGTGGTCTTGCCTGCCCCCGAGGGACCGATCAAGGCGACGCGTTCGCCGCGTCGGATCGTCAGCGACAGGTCGCTGAGCAACACGCTGTCGCCGATGCGCTTCTCGACGGCCACGAACTCGATGTCCGGCCGGCCGTCGTGGCCGGTCGCATCGCGCCCATCGACCATCAAGTTCGTCGCGATCACTTCAAGAAACCCTTGGGCAGTGCGTCGCGCACCTTGCGGATGCTGTTCCACTGCTTGTCGTCGGCGGCCAAGAACTTGCCGGCCGAGTACGAGGTGAGCACGGCCTTCTCCTCGGGCACCTTTGCGTCGAGTTCGAGGAACGCGTTCTTGAGCTTGGCGGTCATCTCGGCGCCGATGCGCGTGTGCGAGACCCACGCGTAGTCGACGTACTCCGGGGTCGTGTACAGGATCGGTGCCTTGGCCTTGTCCTCGACGGAAGCGGCATCGTAGTACGCGTAGTTGAGAGCGCCGAGGTCGACTGAACCGGCGACGACCGACTGCAGCGTGCCGGAGTGGCCGCCTTGGGCGTAGCCGACCGTCTTGAAGGCCTTGTCGGGATCGATGCCAGCCAACGTCAGGAAGTGGCGCGGCATCAGGTGGCCCGACGTCGAGTTTTGGTCGCCGAACGTGAAGGTCAGGTCCTTGGCAATCGGCTTCAGCTCAGCGAGGTCCTTCATGACCTTCAACTTGCCGCCGTCGATGGCTGCCTTGTTGCCTATGAAGTACGTCTTGAAAGCCAGGTCGATATCGCGCGTGGCGAGCACGTGCACTTCGCCCTTGCCGGCGTCGATCGCATCGCAGGTGGTCTTGCCGCCGAGCCAGACGAAGTCGATCGTATTGGCGACCAGTTGGTTGACACAGGCCGCGTAGTCGTTCGATGCCGTGAAGCGAACGGGCACACCGAGCTTCTTCTGCAGCAGCGTGGCGAGTGCCTGGCCGTCTTCGGCCAGCGAGCGCTTGTTCCAGTCAGGCAGCACCGAGAAGCGCAGCTCCTTGGGTTGGGCCTTGGGTTGGGCCGCGGCGTTGGCCTTGGGCTGTTCGGTGGTCTTGGCTTCGGCGCCGCAACTGGCGAGGGTCAGGGATGCCGCGGTGAGCAGCGTCAGCGTGAGGAGTCGCATGTGGGGTTCCTTGGGGTAATGGAAGGATGCAGGAAGACGCGAGCGCCCGATGCCTAGGCAAACGGGCAGCGGGGAATCGTTTCGCCGTGCCACCGTCGCGGAACTCCGCTGCGTCCTGCGCAGCAAGCCGGCCATGCCGGCACACAGGCCAGTCAGGCTCTGCGGTCTGCCACGGCACACGGCCGGGCGATCTTGAGCATTCACCGCTGCGAGCATGGTTCGCAGCTCCAGTGACGACGCGAGAAGGGCATTGGCTGGTCGCTCGAAGCGGCAGCCGAGCGGGACCGAGATGAGACTGTGCGGCCCGAGGGGATGCAAGTCCTGGGCACCGCCGTCTGTCGCGTCGCGCGAGAATCTGCCCGGTCCCGCCCGTTTGGGCCTCGACTCACCGCGTCGCGAGCGCTGACCGGTAGGCACGGGCGTGCCCTTCGGCACAGTGCTGCCAAGCGAACTCGGCCGCGCGTTCGCGGCCGCGACGACGCAGCTCGGCGGAGTGGCCGGGGTCGTTCAGCGCGGTCGCGAGTGCTTCGGCCACGGCTTCCCCCGACAGGTCGCGCAGTCGGACCGCCGCATCACCACACAGTTCGGGCAGGCTGCTCACGTCAGCGATGATGGTCGGCACGCCGGCCGCGAGCGCGTCGGCGACCGCGAAGCCGAAACCTTCATAGGCCGAAGGCGACACGAACGCGGCGGCGCCAGAATAGATCGCCGCCAGGTCCGCGGCGTCGACGTGAGGAATCCACAGCGCCGTGTCGTCGCGTTCGATCTCGCGCAACGCGGCCTCGGCGAGCCAACCCTTGCGGCCGATCAACACGGCGCGATGTGGGTGACCCTGAGACCGAAACCGACGCACTCCCTGCACGACGAGGTCGACGTTCTTGCGCGTCTGCAGCGTGCCGACGTGCAGCACGTAGGGTTCGGGCAAGCCCAGGCGTCCGCAAACTTCCGCCAGCCGTTCGGTGGTGACCGTGGCCGCTGCATCGATGCCGTGCGGCACGACGTGCACACGCGCCGCACACTCCGGATGGAAGCGTTCGAGGTCGTTGGCCGTCGACTGTGACGGAACGACGACGACGCGCGCGCGCCGCACCGCGTGGGCCGTCGCGCGCCGCAAGAACAGCCGCGAGGCAAAGCCGAACGTGTGCGGCACCGTGTGGTAGGCGAGATCGTGCACCGTGACCACGCTGGGCACCCGCAGGCCGAATGGCAGCGCGTTCTTCGTGTCGTGGTAGACATCGGGGCGCAGCTTCTTCAGGGCGCGTGGAATCGCCCAGTGTTGCCAGCGCAGGCGATCGACGCCGCCGCGCATCGGCACCCATACGACCTCGAGCCCCGGCGCTGCCACCGCCTCGGGGCGGTCGGTCAGCACCGTGACGCGCACGTCGTCGAGCACCGCGAGTGCTTGCACGAGTCGGCGGCCGTAGGTCGCCGGCCCCCCGGTCGTGCCGCAGAGCACTGCGATGGCAACGTGCAGTGGCTCGCTCACGCGGGATTCGTAGCGGGCCGCTCTCTCGGGCGCCAGCTCCACGAGGACTCCTCTGGAGCGGCATGGCCCGCGGCGGAGCAACGCGAGGACTCAATGGAAGCTGCGCACAGCCGTGCCCTCGCTCAGCAACGCCAGCTCCGGCGCCCACAGTTTGTCGGCGATCAGGTGCACGACGCCTGCCTCGGACTGGATCTTGCCGTCGACACCTAACAGTACAGCGGTGCGCGCGAGCACCACGAAGCGCTCGAACACCTGCCGCCAAACGACGAGGTTGACGAAGCCCGTTTCGTCTTCGAGCGTGTAGAACGTCACGCCCGAGGCGGTGCCCGGCTGCTGCCGGCAGATGACGAGGCCGACGTAGCGTGTGCGGCGTTTGTCGCCGAACTGGTTGAGCGCTGCGGCGGTCGGTAGGCCCTGGCGCTCGAGTTCGGGTCGGATCGACAGCAGCGGGTGGCCGCGCGTCGAGTGCAGGCTTCGGCGATAGTCCCACTGCACGTGCTCGGCCGCGGACAGCGGCGCGAAGTTCGGGTGGTCTTCGTGCACGGACATCGGCAAGCTCGCCGGTGGGGGCGGGGCGTTGCGCGCGGCCCACAGCGCATCGCGTCGCAACAGGCCAAAGCTCTCGAACGCGCCCGCTTCGGCGAGCTTGACGAGCGCTGCTGGGCCGAGCCGACTGCGACCGACGAAGTCGTCGAAGCTCGCGAACGGCCCCGGTGCCCCAGCCAGCAGGTCGCGTTCGCGCACGCCGAGTCCCTTCACGTAGCGGCAGCCCATGCGCACCGCGAGGTCGCCGGTCTCTTCGTCGCGTTCGAGCGTGCATTGCCAACTGCTGTAGCGCACGTCGATCGGCCGCACGGAAATGCCGTGGCGCTTGCTGTCGTCGACGATCGTCGCTGGCGAGTAGAACCCCATTGGCTGCGCGTTGAGCAGCCCGCACGTGAACGCCGCCAAATGGTGCCGCCGCAGCCAGGCCGTGACGTAGGTGATCAACGCGAAGCTCGCGGCGTGCGACTCGGGGAAGCCGTATTCACCGAAGCCGAGGATCTGCGAGAACACGCGCTCGGCGAACTCGGTCGGGATGCCGTTCTGCACCATGCGCCCGATCAATTTCTCGCGGTGCCGTTCGATGCAGCCTTGCGAGCGCCACGCCGCCATGTCGCGCCGCAGTTGGTCCGCTTCGCCCGGTGTGTAGCCGCCGGCGAGCATCGCGATCTTCATGACCTGCTCCTGAAAGATCGGCACGCCGAGCGTCTTCTTCAGCACCTGCTCGAGGCACGGGTGCGGGTACTCGGGCTCCTCCTCGCCGGCCCGCCGTTTGAGATACGGGTGCACCATGTCGCCCTGGATCGGGCCCGGCCGCACGATCGCGACCTCGATGACGAGGTCGTAGAACGTGCGCGGCTGCAGCCGCGGCAGCATCGACATCTGGGCTCGCGACTCGATCTGGAAGACGCCGACCGTGTCGCCGCGCGAGATCTGTTCGTACGTGGCGGCGTCCTCGGCCGGCACCGTCGCCATCGAGAGGTCCACACCTTCGTGTTCGCGCAGCAGGTCGAAGCAGCCGTGGATGTGCGTCAACGCACCGAGGCCGAGCAGGTCGACCTTGAACAGGCCGAGCTCTTCGACGGCGTACTTGTCCCATTGGATCACGGTGCGGCCCGGCATCGTCGCGGGTTCGATCGGCACCAGCGTGTCGACCGGTTCGCTGCCGAGCAGGAAGCCGCCGGGGTGGATCGACAGGTGGCGCGGGAAGTCCTCGATCTGCAGCACGAGTTCGAGCAGGTGTTCGTGCACCTTCGAGACCCCATCGAAGCCCGCGTGCACGAGGGCGCCGTGGTCCATCGACGCGAAGCGGCTGCCGAGCAGTTTGCTCAGGCGATCGAGCGTCGTCGCCGACAAGCCGAGTGCCTTGCCGACGTCGCGCACGG
>JBDSBS010000579.1:0-4269 GCA_039921435.1 Planctomycetota bacterium
CTGCACGCGCGAAACCGACCCGGCGCTGTTCCACGCCGCGATCTCGGGCTTTGGCATGCTCGGCTGCTTCACGCAGCTCGAGATCGAGACCAAGCGCGTGCATTCGGGGCGGCTGCGCGTCTGGGGCATCGTCGCCAAGGACCTCGAGCACAACCTGCAGATCCTCGAAGACCTGCGCGGCAAGGCCGACTACCTCGTGTCGTGGGTCGACCTGCACGCCAAGGGTGCAGCACTCGGCCGCGGCCTCATGCATCGGGCCGATCAGTTGAAGGCGGGCGAAGACCCCGAAGGCCTGCGCTTCATGGATCCGGCACTGCAGGACGTGCCGCCCAACTTGTTTGGCGTCGTGCCCAAGGGTTGGCTATGGCCTGGCATGTGGTGCGCGGTCCACATGAAGCAGGTGGGTCTCGTCAACTGGCTGAAGTTTCAGGCCGGTGCGCGTGAGGAACGGCAGTCGCCGTACTTGCAGACGCACGGCGCGTTCCACTTCCTGCTCGACTACGTGCCGCGCTGGCATTGGATGACGAAGCCGGGCGGGCTGATCCAGTTTCAGCCGTTCGTGCCGTTCCAACACGGCGCGCGCGTGTTGCGCACTCTCATCGAGCGCTGCCAGGCGGCGGGGCAGGTGCCGTACCTCGGCGTGCTCAAGCGGCACCGGCCCGATCCGTTCCTCATGACGCACGCGGTCGACGGCTACTCGCTGGCGATGGACTTCGCCGTCAGCAAGAACAAGACGCGGCGCGAGGGCCTGTGGCGGCTGTGTCAGGAACTGGCGGACATCGTGCTCGATGCGAGTGGGCGCTTCTACTACGCCAAGGACGCCGTGCTGCTGCAGTCGTCGTTTGCGCGCGTGCACGGCGATGCGGCGGTGGCGCGTTTTCGCGAGTTGAAGCAGAAGTGGGATCCGGATCGGCTGCTGCAGACGGATCTGTCGCGGCGGCTCGGAGTCTGAGCGGGTTGGGCGCCGCGACCGCGCGCCGATGGTTGCACGCGCTTGCCAACGACACGCCTCGGGCACCGACGAGGATCCGGCGCAGTCGCGCGCCAGCGCCACCAGCACTGATCCCGTCGATTCTGCCGATTCTGACCGGGGGGTTGAGCCAGTCCCGCCAGCGCCGTATCCTGCTCGCCGTCGGAAGGGTGCCAAAGCGTCCTTTCCCAAGCAACTTGAAGCAACTCGCTCCTTCGGCTCGGTCAGACTCCCACGGTCGATCGCTTTACCTACACTGGTACGCCCAGGGCCGGTCTCAAGTCGAGGCGCAGAGTCGCCGATGCAAGGGGAAGGTTGTGCAGTTGCACGACACGCTCGGAATGCCACGCCCGTCCTTTCCCCATGGCCAGCCATGAAGGGCCAAACCCCATGGGCCAAGCCCTGATGGGACACTCCCTGAGAGCCAGCCATGCCAGTAGAGCGATGGCGTCCCCTTCGTCTCAGTTTCCCGCGCCGTCGGACCAACCCGGTCGGCGGCGCCTTCGAGATCCCACCTAAGTGAGTTTTGCTTCCCTCGGGCTCAAAGAGCCCATCCTGCAGGGTGTTCGCGCGGCAGGCTACGAAACGCCGACCGACATCCAAGCCACCGCCATCCCCAAGATCCTCGCCGGCGCCGAACTGATCGGTCTCGGCGAAACGGGCAGTGGCAAGACCGCGGCCTTCGGCCTGCCGATGCTCGACCTGCTGTGCGGCGGCGAGCCCGGCCTGCGCGGCATCATCGTCGTGCCCACGCGCGAACTGTGCGTGCAAGTCGCCGAGAACCTGCGCACCTACGCCAAGCATGCCGGCCTGCACGTCTGCACGGCTTTCGGCGGCGTCGACCTGTCGATCCAAGAATCGGCGTTCAAGCGCGGCCTCGACGTGCTGGTCGCGTGCCCGGGTCGTCTCATCGACCACCTCGAACGCCGCAACATCACGCTCGAGAAGGTCAAGATGGTCGTGCTCGACGAAGCCGATCGCATGCTCGACATGGGCTTCATGCCGCAGATCCGCCGCATCTTCGTGCGCTTACCGCAGGAGCGGCAGAACCTGCTGTTCTCGGCGACGATGCCGAAAGAAGTCGAAGGCCTCGTCAACGACTTCTTGCCGAACGCCGAGCGCGTGCAGATCGGTTCGCGCAGCCAGTCGGCGAGCACGATCGCGCACCGGTTTGCCGCCGTCAACGCAGCCGACAAGCAGCAAGCTCTCGAACGCTTGCTGCAGCGCGAGAGCGGGCGTGTGCTGATCTTCCTCAACAAGAAGATCGGCTGTGAACGGCTCGGCAACGCGTTGAAGCGAGTGGGTTACCCCGCCGACGCCATCCACGGCGACAAGAGTGCCGAAGCGCGACACTCGTGCTTGCAGGCGTTCTCGCGCGGCAAGACGCGCTTCCTCGTCGCCACCGACGTCGCCGCGCGCGGCATCGATGTCGACGACATCGAACTCGTCGTCAACTACGACTTCCCGCTGCAGCTCGAGGACTATGTGCACCGCACGGGTCGTACGGGTCGCGCCGGCAAGTCGGGTCGCGCGTTGTCGCTCGTGGCGCCGATGGAGAAGCGGCTCTACTTGGCTGTCGTCGCGCACCTGCAAGGCAAGGAAGTGCCCGACATGCCCAAGGCTCCGGGGCGCGGCTACGGCATGCCGAAGCGCCGTGAAGGTGGGCGCCGTGAAGGTGGGCGGAGCGAAGGCGGGCGCAGCGACAGCGGCCGCGGCAAGCGCAGCGGTGGCGGCGGCGGGCGCGGACGCCGCGGCGTCGCGACGGCGGCTGGCTAGCGCGTCACGAGTCAACCCACCTATGGGCAGTCTGCCTCAGTGGACTGCTCTGCCTAGCCGAGTTCGAGTCGCGCGATCACGTAGGCGTGGTCGCTCGCCTTCCTGCCCTGCCGACCCGGTTGCGTGCCAGTCAACGCATTGGCGTGCAGGATCTCGTATTCGACCCTGCGGCCGACCGTCTGCCGCTTTGCCACCACGCCGTGCATCAGTGCCTGGGACAGGCCGCGGTGGTTGTAGTCGAAGCGCAACGCCTCCGGCACGCCATCGACCAGGTTGATGCTGTGATCGCCCACGAGCGTTCGCAGGGTCTCGCTGAACTCGAAGTCGTTGAAATCGCCAGTCACGTAGTAGTCGATCTCTGATCGGCGCAGTTCCGCCAGGTGCGTGCCGATCAGTTCGGCCTGTTGCACGCGCAACCTCAGGCGCGGATCGAAGCCGGGCTGCTCGGGCGCGAACAACCCGTGTTGGTGACGCTTCGAGGCGAGGTGCACGTTGATCACCTCTAACTCGCCTTTGCCCTTCACGGGACGAAAGCGCGCCGCCAGTGGCTTGCGCGAACCTTCGAACGCCGGCGACTCGGAGCCGAGTCGCCTCAGTGTTCGCTCGATCAGCTGCACGCGGGCAGGGTCGTACAAGAACGCGTTGCGGATGTTGCCGCCGGGTTGGCCGCCATCGGCGCCCTCCTGCGGTGGAATGCCAGCCCACGCATACTCGGGGCCCCCTGCTCGCCGCACCGCCTCGATCAGGGAACCGTACGTGCGCTCGGCGCTCACCGTCAGGGACAGCTCGGCCCCGTCGTCGTCCTGAATCTCCTGCAAGGCGACGATCGAAGGACAGCGCGCATCCTGTGCGATCGCACGGCCGAGGGCCAAGAAGCGCTCGTCCGCCACGTCGTCGTCGACATCGCGATCCGGATCGTCGACGCGCGCCGGATCCTCCTTGTGCGTGTCGAGGTTGAAGCAGTTCAGCGTCAACACGGTGACGTGGGCACCGTCGTCGCGCAGGCTGGTCGGGTGCGCTTCGACCGCGGCCGGTCGCACTCGCACGGGCCCGGCCGCCGCGATCTGGTAGGAGGCCACCCGAAAGTTGAGCGGCCCGATCACGGGTTCGAGCAACTGCGCACCCACATTGACCGTGGGCGCATCCGCGTACTGCAGCAGACGGAAGCCTGGCAGCCAGCGGTCCGGTGTGTGCGGATCGACGAGAACGCCGCCCTGTCGTGTGCGCACCAGGTGCGAATCGGGCGGCACCACGACGTAGTCGCCGAACGGGTTGCTCGGTGCGACGAAGGTGGCTCCTGCGGGCACGCCGACCAACATGCCCTCGAGGCGATTGAGCAACACCGCCAGCTTTGGCGCGTCGACGAGCACTCGCTGCGCCGTCAGCCAGAAGGGTTCGATGCGCGGGCCTCGTTCGGCCATTACGTGCGTCGTGTGTTCCTCGAGCTGGGTCGTCGGGCGGGCGCATGGATCCGTTCGGTAGTTGACGACCTTGCCAAGAATCTCGACCTGACTGCCCACGCG
>JBDSBS010000580.1:0-3451 GCA_039921435.1 Planctomycetota bacterium
AGGTGCTCGGCGTGCCTTGCAGTTGCTGACATACCACGACGAGGAGTTCGAAACAAAGGCACAGTTCGATGCGTGGTACGAGCGGTTCGGTGGCATGCGATACGTCGACTTGGTCGAGCGGGCCGCGCGCGTCGGGCCGCGACCACTGGAGCGGTTGCGCGCCGAAATGGCGAAGCTGCGCATCGAGGCTGCCCGAGATGTGGTTCGGGCGCACGCCGTGCGCACCCCGGGTATCGATTGGGCCGCTATTCAGTCCCGCACGATTGTGGATGACCCCGCCGTCTTGGACGCGTGCCTGGAGTCGCTGCAGCAGGTTCTGGGCGGCGAGATGCAGGGTGATGATGCTGCCGGGCCCCGCCAGGCGTTCTGTCGCGGGCTGTTGCAGCGATTCCGCAAGGCCGCTGCGGACCAGGTTCGGCGTCGGGCTCTGTTGCTGGAAGTCGCGGCTTGCTTGGTGCGCCCCGAAGAGGCCGAGTTGGCGACTGAGGTCGTCACCCTCTTGTTGGCCCAACTCGACGAGCCTGTGGTCGAGACTCAGTTGGCGGCGTTGCGCAGCTTGCGGCGCTTCCCTGCGGTGGAGACGCGAACCCGGCTCGTGCGGTACGCGACTGCGCTGTTGGCCAGTGGCCTGTCCGCGCGTGAGCAATTGGCGACGGTCTTGGCCACTCTCTCTTCGCGTACGGTGCCCCGTTGGAGTGCGCCGCAGACCGGGGACTCCGACAAGGCAGAGTGGTTGGCGCTCGTGTCAGCTGCGTGCCGCACCGCGCCAGAACTCGATCTGCGCGACGCCGCTCTCGGACTTGCGCAGACCCTCAGCTCAAGTGGCAAGCGGGTTCCGGAAGTCTTCGGGCTGCTGTTGGACCTGGCTCGCGATCCTACGCTCGATGTCAAGTTCCGGTCGACCTGCATCATCCACCTGCAAGGTTGGCGCAACGAGCCGGATGCGGCGGAAGCCTGGGTGCGCGAGACTCTCGCACTGCTCTCGGATCCCGCACCCGAGTTGCGCCAGCTGGCTGCCGAGTCGTTGTCGCGTCTGCCCGAGTCGGTGGATACGCATCGCACCGATTGGATTGGCGACAGCATCAAGGCGCTGCGCACACGGCTCGAGGCGGAGCCCAACGCCGCCGTCCTGCGTGCCCTCGTCTACAGTCTGCAGGTATGCGGTCGAGAGCCGCAGATGCCGGACAGGGCGATCGGCGCGCTGAACTTCGTGCTGTCCAAGCTGGGCAACCCGGTACAGCCGGAGCACCTGTTCCGCCTTGAGCCGTTGTTGCAGGCCTTGGCGACGATCGCGGCCGACTCGCGTGCCGATCGCGGTCAGTGGATTGGTGCCTGCCGCGCGCTGTTGCAGTTCGACAAGCGTCAGAGCTTACGACTCGTCATCCAGAGCCATGGTGCCGTCGACCTCGCCACCGACGTGAGCAGCAGCGAGTCCGGCGTGGCCGAGCGCGCACGGCAAGCGATGGAGTTCATCATTGGTGCGGCCGCGATCAAGTCACCGAAGGAGGTCTGGATCAGCACCGAGGAGCTGAAGCGAGAAGCGCGTGAAGTGCGAACGGCCTTCGGAGCACTCGATGCCGTTGGCGAGACGCTCCGAGTTGACGAGCCGAAGCACCGCTTGCTTCGCCTCGAAGTCGAACTGGTGGCGGGCAAGCCCCAGGAAGTCGTGACTCGGTCTGCGGTGTGGCTGGCCAGTCCGAATGGCTCGCAGCCTCCCGGTAAGGCTGCGATGACACCCGAACAACGCGACCGCATGCGGTTCCTCGCGGCCGAAGCGCAGTTGGCGTTGGGCAAACCCGATCTGGCCTTGCGAGCACTGGCGGAACGCAGCCCGGAGCCGGTTGCGGACGCGGCCGTGCTCGACCTTCAGTCCCGCATCGCGCGCGCCCTCGTCGCGACTGACCCGACGACCGCGGTGGGGCTGTTCGAACGGGTGATGCGATCAACTCCGAACGAGGACCCGGCTTTCCGTGGGCGGCTCGTGGACTGGCTGCAGAACCGCATGCGCCTCGACCCTGGCACGCGCGAAGCGACGTTGAAAGAAGCGGCCCAGTATTCTGCGATGTTCGCCGGACCTGACTGCCCATCTGAGTTGCGCGAAGCGTTCGAACAGTTGCGCGCCGCGCGTTAGCGCGAACAGATTGCGTGGAAGTTGCTTGCCCGAGATGGGGCGCGGGCTATTCTCCTCGCCTCACTCGACGCGGGGTGGAGCAGCCCGGTAGCTCGTCGGGCTCATAACCCGAAGGTCGTAGGTTCGAATCCTGCCCCCGCTACCAGTCGAAACGTGACCGTCGCCCCTGGGCCGAAATGCTCAGGGGCGCTGTCTTGTACGGAGTGCACGTAACGTCGCCACAAGCGGTTAGATGCGGCGGTGGGGGTCGCGGTGGCGCCGATGGGTGGGGGCGACCGGGTTATGAGGTCGAGAGCAAAACCGGGCCTCGGATGCTCTGGAACTCTCAGAGCATGGTGCTGGGTTATGAACCCAAGAGCAGCAAAACGCCCAAAACAGGGGGTCGATCAAGACTCACCTCGAACATTGGGTCAAGGGGTGCCACTGGTTCACGCATTCGGCGAGTACTGCGGCCCGGGCCACGACATTGCTTCGGTCGAGCTCCCGTTGCCACATTCGCGGCCGGGCGCGTTGGCAAGGCGAACGTCATGACCTCGGACCGCACAGCAGTCATCGCATCGGTTGCGCAACCCGCGCCGCCACAGGTGCGGGCTACGAGCGCCCCGTCGATCAGCTTCTCCGGAATCGCTGCCTTGGGCGCAGTGTTCGCCGGCTTGTTGTCGTACGGACGCGACCCCGACCTCCTCACGACTGGGTTCGCGGCGGGTCTCACGTTCCTCGGCGCACTCATCGCGCTGCACGTGCTGCGCCTCGCGTTCCGCTTGGCGGTCGCGCTCGGGAAGATCGCGATTCCAGCCGGCGCGATCCTGCTGCTCGGCTGTGCCCTCCACTGGACCTGGGCCGAGACCGCGGTGGATTGGCTGCGGGTGATCGGGATCCACGGAGTGAGGGCTGCCGAGCAGGGTTTCGCAGCTTGGCAGGGCAGGTGAGCCGCCGCGTCAGTGATACGCAGCCTCGGTGGCCGGCGGATCTCACGCGCGTGGTGCTGAGCCCTCGAGCGCTCTGACTGCGGAGCGCCGTGCGGGTTGTTGTTGACCGGCACGGGTCAGGCGATCGAGTTGCTGCGCCCAGTCCGCGAGGCGGGCCAGCTCGCGCAGCTGCTTGTCACCAGGGTCGATCGTGCCGGCGAGGATCGCCTCCTGGATCTGCGGTGCGAGCAACAGCAGGCTCATGAGGTGCGTCACCCGCACCTGCGAGAGGCCGAGCAGGCGGGCCGCGGCGGTGTAGTCCTCGATCAGGCCCTGCTCGATCATCTGCGCGAGGCGGTGGGCGAGCGCGAGGTTCCTGGCAGCGGGCGACACCGATGGGTCAGTGGTAGGA
>JBDSBS010000581.1:0-3740 GCA_039921435.1 Planctomycetota bacterium
GCCGTCGACCGCGACGTCGTAGCAGCGGCCGAGAAACAGATCGACGCGCCCACCGATCCCGAACGTGGAGTCGACGTTGCCGTCCGTCAGCAGCCGGACGACGAACCAGCCCGTGTCGAAGGCATACCCTGCGACCAGGATCTTGTCGTCGGCCTGCACGGCCACGTCTTGGATCTGGCCGGTCTGCGGCAACAGCGAGAGCCCAGACGTGCCGAAGCTCGGGTCGAGGCTGCCGGGGATCTGGGCCGCAGCGTGGGCGGCCAGCAGGGCGAGGAACGGGATGGTGCGTGTGGTCATGGGCGTTGGGATCGGGCGTTGTCCAATGGGGTCACTTGCTCTCTTCCTTCTCGAGGAGCTTCCGACGGGCGGCAGCTTGTTCCGGCTTGCCCCAGTCTTCGTAGTGCTTCACCAAGCGGTCCAGAGCCTCCCGCTTCCGCTGCGCGAGCGTGCTCGCGACCGCGGGATCGGCGCCATGCACCGACTGCAGCTTGTCGTAGCCGTCGCGAAGCAACGGGTCGGCCTCGTCATGCCGACCCTGTTCGGCAATCGCGCTGCCGAGCAGGCTCATGGCCACGAAGGTGCGTGGGTCGGTAGGCAGCTTGGCGCAGTGGATCTGCACGCACTCACGCAGCACGACTTCGGCCTCGGCAAACTCGTGCAACTGCACCTGCACACCGCCGAGCTGAGCCAATGCGCTGGCAAGCCCAGGATCGTCCGGGGCGCAGCGACCACGCAGCCGGGTGACGAAGTCACGTTGCGCGTCGGCACCTTCGCGCAGCTTGCCTTGGGCCAACAAGACGATCGCGAGGTTCTTCACACTGTCGGCGACGTCCGGATGGCTGTCGCCGAGCACCTGCTGCCGCATCGCGATCGCCTGCCGCAGCAACGCCTCAGCCTCGTCGTTTAGCCCTTGGGCGTTCTTCACGGCCGCGAGGTTGTGCAGGCTGGAAGCGATCATCGGGTTGTGATCCCCGACTTGCTGACGCTGCAGGCGCAGGGCCTCAAGATGCAGGTCCTCGGCCTCGTCCAGCTTGCCGAGCTTGAGCAACACGGTAGCGAGGTTGTTGAGAGCAACCACGACTTGCGGGTGCTCCGTGCCCAGCAGTTGCCGCGTCAGTTCGAGGACTCTCCGGCTCATCGCTTCCGCTTCCGGCAGCCTGCCCTGCGCGTCGAGCACGCGCCCCAAGCTGTTCATCGTCAACGTCACGGCCGCGTTCTCGTCTTCGAAGCGCCGCTGCTGCATTGCCAACGCTTGCTGCAGTACCTGCTCGGCTTCGTCGATCTTGCCCTGGGCGAAGAGCGTCGCGCCGAGGTTCCCGAGGCTCACAGCCACATGCGGATGCTCTTCACCCAGCAGGCCGCAATTCATCGCAATGCTCTGGCGGTGCAGTTCCTCCGCCTCGACAAGCCGGCCGCGCGAGTGCAGTACCAACGCGAGGTTGTTCAGGCTGCTCGCCACCGTGGGGTGCTGAGCACCCAAGACTCCGCGCAGCACGTCCAGTGCCTGACGCGCCACATCCTCGGCCTCGCCCAGCACGCCGCGAAGGCGCAACAATTCGGCCAGATTGAGCAGACTCTTGCCTACCTCGACCGAGTTCTCCCCAGCGAGCTTGCGGCTCATTGCCAGCGCTAGCCGCTGCATGTCCTCCGCTTCCTCGAGCCGACCTTGGTCCTGGAGCGTGCCTGCCAGGTTGATCAGGCTGCCGGCAATATCGATGTGCTCTTCCCCATACAGCGCGTGCAGCAGGTCCAGCGCCTGGCGGTGCAGTTGTTCCGCCTCGTTCAACTTCCCCTGTTCGGCAAGGGCCTCCGCCAGGTTGTTGAGATGCTTCGAAGTGTCGCGCGGCCCTTCGCCAGGTTCGATGGCAGCAATCGTCAGCACCCGGCGCCAATGAACCTCCGCCTTCGCGAACTCACCCAGTCCGTGGTACGCCTTGCCAAGCAGGTGCCGGATCGACGCCTCGACGGCGGGCTCCGTCGCCAACCGGGCGCTCATGCCACGATCGAACTCGTCGAGCATCTCGCGCACCGTGAACTTCGGCCCTCGCACGCTGTCCGGATCGGCCGAAGTCAGCATGTCCTCGACGAACTGCAGCACCGTGTTCGCCTTGGAAGCCTCACGCTTTGCCGCGGCCTCCCCCTTCTCGGCCCGCGATGCCTGCTCGTCCGCGCGTACCCGCGCCGCTACCGCATTCGCCGCCGACTCCACCGCAGCCTTCGCTTCCTTCTGCGCATCCGCCTTCGCGTCGCCGGCGGCCTTCGCTTCCTTCACCGCGTCGGCTTTCGCCGCCGTCGACTCCTGCCATCCCCACAGCGCCGTGCCGAGTCCCGCGACCATCGATACAGCAACGCAGCCACCCGCGACAACCCCGACCCGATGCCGCCGCACGTACTTCCTGAGCCGATACCCCACACCCGGCGGCACTGCGACCACGGGTTCCTCACGCAGATGCCGCAGAACATCCTCGGCGAACGCACTCGCCGTCTCGTACCGACGCGCCCGGTCCTTCTCGATCGCCTTCATAACGATCGAGTCCAGGTCGCCCTCCACCAACCGCCGCAGCCGTTTCGGCTCCACGCGCTGGTTCTTCGCGACGGCAGTCGCCGCCTCGCCCAGCGTGCTGATGCGCGTCGAGGGCTTGGGCGGATCCTCCTCGCGGATCACGCGCATCATCTCCAATACCCCGCGCGTCCGCAGTCCGGCGAACGGCGACGAGCCCGTCAGCAGCTCGTACAGCAGCACACCGAGCGAGTACACATCTGCACGCGTATCGATGTCCAACCCCGACAGCTCCGCCTGCTCGGGCGACATGTACTCCGGCGTGCCCACCATCTGCCGGAACTCGGTGAACACCGTCTTGTCGGTCAGCCGCTGATGAATCGCCTTGGCGACGCCGAAGTCGATCACCTTCACTACCGGCATCGTGTCGTGCATCGTCACCAGCACGTTCGAGGGCTTCAGGTCGCGATGGATCACACCCTTGTGGTGTGCGTGCTGCACCGCGTGGCAAACCTGCACGAACAGCTCGAGCCGCTGCCGATGGTCGAAGTGCTGCTGGTCGCAGAACTGTGTGATCGGCACGCCGCGCACCAGTTCCATCACGAAGAACGGCAACCCACCCGGCGTCTCGCCGCCGTCGAAAACCTTGGCGATGTTGGGATGGTCCATCATCGCCAGCGCCTGCCTCTCGACCTCGAAGCGAGCGACCACCATCTTGGTGTCCATGCCGCGCTTGATGATCTTCAGCGCCACCAGGCGCCGGACCGGCTCGTCCTGCTCCGCCATCCACACCGTGCCGAAGCCCCCTTCGCCGATCTTCTGCAGCAGCTTGTAGCGGCCGACGCGCTCGCCGGCTTCTTCGCCGTGCAGCACGTCGGTGCCGCCGCCCGAGGTCGGGTTGGCGAGGAACGGCCCGGCGTCGTCGAAGGCGGCCAGCAGCGCCTGGACCCGCACCCGCAGGGCCGGCTCCTCCTTGCAGGCTTGCAGCAGGAACGCGTCGCGCTCGCTCGACGGGCGGTCGAGGGCGGCTTCGAACAGCAGTTGCTCGCGGTCGTGCACTGGCATGGCCATCTCCTGGTAGCGCTCCGTCCGGCTTCCCGACCGGACACGGAACATCAGAAATCAATCGCTGCTGCGCAACGCCTCGAACAACCAGGCCCGCGCATAGTTCCAGTGGCGGCGGACCGTGCGGTCGGAGACCTGCAGCAGGGCGGAGGTCTCTAACTCGCTGAGTCCGCAG
>JBDSBS010000582.1:0-3021 GCA_039921435.1 Planctomycetota bacterium
GCGGTGGATCACCTTCTTGGCGTGCGCGTAGCTCATCGCCTCGCACACCTTCTGGATCACCCGCAGCGCACGCACCTGGCTCCAGCCCCCGACACCCTCATGAACATGCGCGAAGATGTCGCGCAACGTCTCCCCGCGCACGAGCCGCATCGTGAAGAACACCCGCCCGTCCGACCCGATACCGATCTCGTGCACGGGCGGGATGCCGGGGTGGTCCAGTTGGCTCGTGATTTGTGCTTCTTCGAGGAAGCGGCTCAGCGCCTTGGTGTCGGTTTGCGCAGTGTCACTGCCACGCTTCTCGCCGCGCGCCAGAGCGACCTTCATCGCCAACTTGCGCCGCAGGTCGGTGTCCAACACCTTCAGCACGATCCCCATGCCGCCGCGCCCAATCTCGTCCTTGACCTCGTAGCGCTTGCCGCGCTGGCTCGGGTCGCGCAACCGTTCGAGTAGTTCGAGTGGTGTGCCCGCGTCGAGTTCGTCGTCGCCGGCCGCCGCGGTGCCGAGTGCGACCGTCTCTGGAGATCCGGGTTCGCGGTTGCTGGCCTCGACCGAATCGAGCGGACCGGGCAGCAGTTGTTCGAGCATCACGCGCGCCGCCTCGTGTTGCCGCAGGATCGGTGCGATGTCGAGATGAGCCCGGCACAGGGCGTCGAAGTCCACGGCTTCGCCGGCGTCCAACCGGCGAACGTAGTCGTCGAATACGGCGTCGGGATTGGGAGGCTGCTGTGAGTCCGACATGGTGCACGAGGGAGGGTTGTGCCTGCGGGGTGGTGACCCCTTGTTCTTCCTGCGCCCTCGTCAACGAGTCGCGCGGGGGCGAGGGCATGCTATCGAGCGAGCCGGGCGACAGTCAGGCGGCAAGTGCCGGGAACTCAGCTAAGCGAAGAACCGGGAGCGCGAGGGTCGCCGAGGACCTGCGGGTGGGGCGTGTGCCTGGCCAGCCACTGCCGCATGCAAGCTGGTCGGCGACGAGCACTTGCTCGGCATCCGCGCGCCGCACCCGGCGGCGAACCGGGTGCTCCCGACTCTCCCGCTCACCGCCTCTCTACATCAACTTACCACCGTCGGCGTAGCGTTTTCGCGGCTGACCTCCGTACCCGCGCGATGGCGGAGTGGGCCGCCATGGCGATCGCGCGCACGCCGTTGTGAGCGTGCTCGCGGCGAGCCGTCACTTCGCGACCACCGCCATCGCCTCGGCCTGCTCTTCCATCTTCTCGACCATGCGGAACTGCACGCGCGCGCGGTCGAGGTTCTGGCCGTCGCGGTGCACCTTGAAGTAGACGTCGCCTGCCAGGTGGTCCGCCAAGAAGCGCAGGCCGATCGTGTAGGTCACGAGGCGCGCGGCGAACGGCATCATCTCTTGTTCGCGCGGTGATAGGGCCCCGCGCGTGCCTTGCAGGTAGCCGTCGACGAGCGCTCGATACAGCGCAAGGTCGGTGCCGACGCGGCTCAGGTCGCGTTCGTCTTCGTCGCTGGTCGCCGCCGTGAAGCGCACCAGATCGCCAAAGTCGTAGAGCGCGTAGCCGGGCATGCAGGTGTCGAGGTCGACGATGCAGACGGCGCGGCCGGTCTGGTTGCTGAACAACACGTTGTTGAGTTTGGTGTCGCCGTGCACCGTGCGCAGCGGGATCTCGCCGGACCTCAGCATGCCGTCGATGACGAACGCCATCTCGTGCCGCGTCTGTGCAAAGCGGATCTCCTGCATGCAGTGCGCGGCGCGGTTGCGCGGGTCTTCGGCCAGCGCGTCTTCGAACTGTTGCAGCCGGTGTGGCGTGCTGAAGAACTTCGGCAGCGTCTCGCGCAGGTGGCTCGCGTCGAGGTCGGCGAGCTTTGATTGAAACCAACCGAACGCGCGCGCCGCTTCGAAGGCCTGCGCTGGGCCGCTGCAGTGGTCGGGGCTGGTGGTGTCTTCGATGAAGTCGTAAGTGCGCCACTGACCCGCGTCGCCGACCAGATACGAACGCTGCTCTCTGGTCGGCACGAGGTCGAGCACGCGGAAGCCGTCGAGCAGACCGCCGTCGCCGGTCTTGCGGCGCAGGTGTCGACTGACCGTCTCGATGTTGTGCATGACGGCCGGGATGTCCTGAAACACCTTGTCGTTCATGCGCTGGTGCAGAAATCGGCGTTGGCCGCCGCACGAGCCGTCACCGCCGGTCCACGTCGAGACGAACGTGTCGTGGATGTGGCCGCGCCGCAGTGGGCGCACGTCCATCAACGTGCCGTCGATGGCAAACTGCGCGACGGCGGAGCGCAGTTCCTCGTCGCTTGGGAGACGGTGCTTCATAGAAGTGGCTCGCCGGAGTTGACGTGGAAGTGCAAGTGCTTGCTGTCCTGGTAGGCACCGAGGTTGGTCAGCACGCGCGCCTTGCCGTGTTCTGATTCGACCTGGGCGGCGACGTCGCGCACGACGGCGAGCAACGCGTGCAGCAAGGTGACGTCGGCCTCGCCAAGGTCGGTCAAGGAAGGCACGTGTTGTTTGGGGATGACGACGATGTGCACGGGCCAGAACGGCCGCGTGTGGTAGTAGGCGAGCACAAGAGGTGTCTCTTGCACGATGCGCACGGTGGTGCGCCCGCTCAACACTTCGTCACAGTAGAAGTCCGAGGTCACAGCCGGCCATCGAACGCGCGCGTTGGCATTCACGCAAGCGCGACGCGCCGGTCGCGATGCGGCGCAGCGGACAGGGCGATCGCCTGGCGCACGCTGCAGGAGCCCGATGCGGCCTCAAGCCGAGTGTTGCCTGCGATGACCCCACCCGAGCGCCGCCGCGACCACCGCGGTGCACGTCGACGCGGTTGTTGAGGATCGTCTCGGGCGCCAGCCGGCGGCACAGTTCCCACGGCGCAGCGGCGAACTCCTGTCGTTACTCCGGCGGCACAGATCCTCCCCATGGCCAGCGCTTCGTGCACCAGGCAGAACACCACCTCGCGACATGCGAGTTGCCGACGCGCTCGACCGGCCGACGTCGGCCGCCAGGGCTTCCCCCGATCCGATGAGATCCGATGCCCGCTGGCACTTCAG
>JBDSBS010000583.1:0-6712 GCA_039921435.1 Planctomycetota bacterium
CAGCCGCCTGTTCATGGCGCGCGCGCTGCTTCAGCAGAGTGAGCTCGTCGTGCTCGACGAGAGCTTCACGGCGCTGGATCCGGCGACGCATGGCATGGCACTTCGTTGTGCTCTGGCGCGCAGCAAGACGCTGCTGGTCATCGCGCATCCGTGAGGAGGATGCGCGCCCCGGCAGTGTTTGGCTCATGCCGGCGAGATTGAGCCGTCGGTCAGACTCTCATGGTTCGCTTCCGCGTTTGCGCGACGGCACGGCGAGTCCTCACGTTTGGTGGGTTGTGGCCCGGAATGCCCGATCCGGGCAGTCGAACCACAACGAGAGACCTTTGCCGTCGCACTGGCGACGTTGATGGGAATGCCGTCCGCGTAGTCCATCGACGAAGGACCTACACCAAGCGACCAATTTCGGCATCGACCACCGGCGTGATCGTTGCGTCGCTCAGCGTCGCGACCAGGTGCACGCCTCTGCGACGCTGCCGTCGAGGTTCGCGCCGTGCCTCACCGGATCTCCTGCCGGCTGGCAGCGGTAGCCGCGGTCTATCCAAGCTATTGAATCGCCGTCGCTGCCGTTCTGATACTCAGCTATCGGTTGCTGCGTGGAATGACCCTGCCCCGCTTGACGCAGGTGTATTGCACCGGTCCTTACAATCACAGGGGCGCGCGCCGAAGGAGTCGAGGCCTTGCCCCACGTGCCCGGTTCGGGGTTGCACAAGAGAGCGGCGCGGCGGGTAGGATGAGCGCCACGGCAGGACGGTGCTCGCTCCGAGACGCAGTTCTGATGAATAGACAGTGGCTGGATCAGGATGCCTGAGCGCTTCGTTGAGTGGTGCGCGGAGCTCGGTGCATCCGAGGTGTCGCTACTGTCCCTTCGTGATGACGAGCATGGTCTGGTCATCTCCGTGCGTGGTGCGGATCGCACGATGGAGATCGCGTTCGGGGTGGTAGTGGCCTTCAGGAGCACGCTTGAGGAGGCTTGCGCTGGCTTTTGGGCCGCATTCCATGGGCCCGTCCGACGGCGGATGCCGTTCTGGATCGTCGAGGACTCCGCTTGGCTCGCGTCCTTCTCTGCAGCGGACTTGTGCCACCACCCGCAGGCCAGGCACTATTTGATCGTCACTGCCGACGAGCGCATCGACGTCATCACGGATCGAGCCCCGGTAGCGCGATCGGTTGACGCGCGGTAGGTTGGCCAGCCAGCCGCAGGAGCCGGCGAGCCGCGATGAAGCAAACGCGAGATCAAACCCCTCGCACGCGGCTCGCGGCTCAGCGACAAGAGACGTTGGGCGGACGTGCTCGCAGGAGAAACTGGTGGACCGCACGCAGATGACGAAGCCCTCCTTCGGCATCGCGGTTCTGGTGGTGCTGGCGTCGCTGGCGCTTGCAACCTGCGCGTACTTCGGTGGGCTCTGGCCGCAACTGCTCGCAGTCACCGTCAACGGCCCTGCCGGATGGAGGCTGACTCGCGTAGACAATCGTGAAGTCCGAGAGACGCTTCCGGCGCGTGCATCGACGTACCTCGGCATTGGGACGGATGGCGAAGAGGTCGCTTGCCTCCTCGAAGTAGCCAACGGCACCGCGCGCGCAAGATGCCGCGTTCGAGCGTGGAACGTCGGCGGTTTCAAAACCGGTCACCAAGCTCTGCCCCGCGGCGTCGAGAGCCTCGATGGGTCGTTGTGGCTGATCGGCGGCTGGGCCGTAACCGCTCATCCTGCGGTGCCGGGACGAGTGTGGTTCGGGTGCGACTCGTGGGGCCGGACCGAGCTGCGGATCGATGGCTTGGTGAGCGAGCACGCGAGTTCGCATGCTCACTCGCCGCCGGGGGACGACGCGTGGCACGAAGTCGCGGGCGGTGGCTGGACGCTCAGCTACTTGGCCGATTGCAGGCACCGCGGTCTACCTGGCCGAGTGGGGCTCGCCGACCGAGACGATCGTTCGCTGCGACGACGCTGGGTTCTCGTCTGGCACGCTCGCGGTCGATGGCGCGCTGCCGCAGTCGCTCGCACTCGACAGGCCGGTGCAGGTCGCAAGCCGCGAGCTCGAGCTGGGCCTGGAGGGAAGTGACGGCCGGAGGGTGCGGGTGCGGCTCAAGCGGCAGGGCAATCTCCGGCTCACGCTGCGGGTCTCGCAGTAGTTGCTACAATGCTGCCCAGACGCAGGAGCAGGCGAGCGCACCAAGCGGGGCTCGGGGCTCAGCGCCAAGGACGTTGGCCGATCTTCGGCCGCGATGCCCGGCATGCCGCCGTTCGCATCACTGCGCCGCCAGCTCACGCCCGCGAACGAACAGAGCCTCGTCCCAACAATTGGCGTGTGCCTCGTCGCGCACGGCGGCCAGCGCAGGCAGTGCTTGCTCGAGCAGTTCCAGTGCGGGCTGCTTCTCGCCGCGGTCGATGCGCAACTCGGCGAGCTCGATCCTGGCCTGGCCGAGTGGCACGACGACCCAGATGTCATCGGGCGACGACGTTGCGAGGTCCTCGAGCGCGTGCACCGCGGTCTCGTAGAGATCGATCGCGCGGTCGCGGTAGTAGGCAGCGTCGGACCGAGCCGCGGCGGCGGCACGCCAGGCCGCGCGCATGCCGTCGGCGGCCGCGAGCGCGCCGCGCCAGTCCGGACAGTCGGCAAGCACTCGCTCCGCCTCGTCGTCGGCAGCGTCCAGGTGGCCTCGCCGTGCGGCGATCATCGCCGAGACTCGGCCGGCGGCCGACAATTGTCCCGACAAGCCTGGGATCACGCGTTGACGTTCGCGGATCAACTCGGTCGCGCGCCGCAGGCATTGCTCGGCGCTGTCGTCGAGCCCGGCCTGGAATCGGTGTTCGGCCACGCGGATCGTTGCTTGCACGAACTCGTGTGAGTCGTCGGCAGTGACTCCCACCTCGGCTTGGTAGGTGTCCATGGCGCGTGCCGTCGCTTCCCAATGCTCGAGCGTGTTCGTTCCGCCACGGGCGTCGAGCACCAGACCCAACCCGGCGAGACTGCGCCAGCGCTGCCGCAGTCGCAAGCCGCGATCCACATCCTCCGGCACGCTGTCGAGCACGTCGAGGCCGCGTCGCGCGCAGGTCTCGGCTTCGGCCAAGACACTTCGTTTTCCGACCGGCAGCAAGCTGCAGGCGAAGGCATTGAGCAGATTGGCCAAGGTGCCCTTGGCGATCGAGACCATGGGGAAGTTCGCGACGCAGGTTTCGGTGACGGCAATTGCGCTGCGGTTTGCGTCCGCCGCAGCTTGCTCGTCGCCGATCGTGGCCTGTTCGATCGCCAGCCGTGAATACAGTTCGGCGAGGGCCTGCCACGCTGGTGGTCGCGATGGATCGAGCTCGGACCAACGCTTCGCCGCCAGGATGCCTTGCTCGAAGCGCTCGATCGAACGCGCGTGATCCTCGCGCATCGAAGCCAACATGCCCATCGTGATGTGCAGTGCGCAAACCTGGGAGACACCCGGATCGGGCGTCTGGTGGCGCAGCTCATCGGCGCGTTGCAGCATCTTCTCGGCATCGCTGACGTTCCCGGCCAGGAGCAGTTGGTGGCCGAGCCACCCGCAAGCGCGCATCAGGATCTTCGGGGTCTCGGCGTCGGCAAGGCCACACTCGCGCAAGTGTGACTCACCGATCTCCACCGCGCGTCGCGTGGCGTCGAGCTTGGTAGCGACCTCGTCGTCGTGGGTCAGAACCATGCTCCAATCCGACAGGGACTCGACCAGGCCCAACGAGTACTTCGCGCGCTCCTCCGCGTAGCACCGCTCGTAGGCGTCGACGGCGTCGCGCAGAGGTTGGCGTGCCGCTCCCTCTCGACCAGCGTACACCAGCGCGCGCCCCAGGGCACCCTGCGCATTCCCCAGCAGACCGCGATACGTGCAGTGGTCCGGTTTGGAGGCGAGCAACGTCTGCGCTTCGGCAATCGCTTCGCGAGCGGTCGTCGCTGCGGCTTCGTACTGCCCGACCAGCCACTGCACGCGCGAGAGAGTCTGGAGCGTGCGAGTGCGTCCCTCCCGCAGTGCCGGCTCCGCCGGTCGATCGCGCAAGAACTTGTCGTAGAAGCCGAGCGCGTCCTGCACGAGCATCTTCCGCACCGGCGCCGTTGCCGCCACGTCGCGCAGCAGCTTGTCGTTGGCGCGCGTCAGCAGGCTGTACGCGGCCTCTTCGGCGGCCGCGAGGCTCTGTGCGGCGCGGTCCTGCGCGACCGCCAGACGCCCGCGTGCGTCTTCGACTTCGCCGGCGCTGGTATCCGCCTTGGCTCGGCAGTACAGGCCCCACCAGAGACCAAACAGCAGCGTGACGGCGACGACACCTGCGGCCAAGAACGCGCTGCGCCGGCGACGGGCGAGTCGCCGCAAGCGAGAGCCCAGACTTGGCGGCTCGGCGAGCACTGGCACGCCGCGCAGATGGCGGTCGATGTCATCGGCCAGATCCTGAGCAGATTGGTAGCGGTGTTCTCGTTCGCGAGCCAACGCTTTGAGCGCGATGCAGTCCAAGTCGCCGCGCAGTCGCGAGGCGAGATGGCGACTGTGGCTCTCGCGACGACGCGCAGCAGCGGTCGTGCCGGTGGGTTCGCTCGCGACCCGTATGCTGAGGCGCGGGGGGTCCTCACTCGTGCTGTCAGGCTGCTTGCCCCACGGCAGTTCGCCGGTCAGCAGTTCGTAGAGCATCACGCCCAACGCGAAGACATCGGCTCGCGCGTCGACGTCGCCGACCTGGCCGGCCGCCTGTTCCGGGCTCATGTATCCGGGCGTGCCGATGACGCGGCCAGTGTCGGTGTGCACCCCCTCGTTGGGCGCGAGCGCGTGCAGCGCCTTGGCGATGCCGAAGTCGATGATCTTCGGCAGCGCACAATCCTCGTTGTCGACGACGAGCACGTTGGCTGGTTTTAGATCGCGATGCACGATGCCGCGGCGGTGGGCGTGCTCGACGCCGCGGCAGAGCTCGAGGAAGAGCCGCAGACAGCTTTCGACGGTGAGCTGCTTGTCGTCGCAGTAGGAGCGGATCGACGGACCGTCGACGAATTCCATCACGAAGAATGGGCGCCCATCCGGCAGCACGCCTGCGTCGAGCACATGCGCGATCGCCGGGTGACTCAGCTGCGCGAGCAGCTGGCGCTCGCGTTCGAAGCGAGCCAACGTATTCCGGTCGCCGGCACCCGGACGCAGGATCTTGATCGCCACTTGCCGTTGGATCGGTTGCTCCTGGGTCGCCAGGAACACCACACCGAAAGCGCCGGCGCCGAGGCGACGGATCACGCGGTAGGGGCCGATGGCCACTGGCGCTGCTCCCGGGAAACCGGCGGCAAGCAGCTCGTCGGTCTGGGCCAGATCCTCGGCCAGGCCGCGCAGTGCGTCGGCGTGCTCGGGGTGAGCCGCAATCAGCGAACGAAGCACGGTTTCGCGTGCGCTGACTTCGACGGCAATGATCTGCTCGGCGGCGGCTTCGGCGAGGGCCGCGGGCAGATCGTGGTGAGAGGGGGGCAGAGGTTCGGCCACAGGAATGCTCATGATCGCCAGTGCGTCGCTCACGGGCCAGGGCTCCCCGGAGGCGCACGGCGCGTATCGGGGTGATCAGGGACTCCGGCCCCGTTCGAACACGACACCGCGTGCTCGCAGCTCCTGCGTCAAACGGAACAGGGCGCGCCCCAGCAGTTGCCGCACGGCCGGTTCGCTGCGGTCCATGACCTCGGCAATCACGGCGTGCGGCAAGCCGTTGAGCCGCGCCAACCGGATCACCTCGCTGTGCTCCGGCGGCAACGCGGCCAGCGCCGCGCTGAGCGCGTCGGCCGTCTCCTTGCCCACCGCGTCCTGGCTCGGGGTCATCAGATGCACGAATGAGCTCGGGGCGTCTTGCTCTGGCGAAGGTACTTCGCGGCCGATGTTGCGCCTGGCGACTCGATGGAAGCGGTGCTTGTCGCGGACCTTGTTCAGCGCACACTTGAACAACCAGGCGCGGAAGTGATCCTCCCCGTCTAAGTCGGCGACCTTGCGAGCAGAGAGGATCTGACGACACACGGACTGCACGACGTCCATGCTCGATTCGCGCGGCTCGAGGTTCGGTCCCAGGCTCGTGCTCACGAACGCATGCAAGTGAGGCAGGTAGGCCTGGAGCAAGGCCCCAAGTGCTTTGGGGTCACCGCCTGCCGCATCTTCGAAGAGTTTCGCGGTGTCGACTTGCACCATGCCGAGCATATCTCGGCCGCGCCCCTCGGACCGGGGCCGCCCATAAATGGGCACGAGGGCTGCCACCCCATCGGGAGCCCACGTCGCGGTTGCATTGACGGTGCCACGGGCAAGCGGCATCGGGTCACCGGCCTGGCACTGCAGGGCTCACTGGGCGAGCACGGGTGGGGCCAAGATCTCGAGCGCCCGCGTCGAAAGGGCGAGCAGGAACAGAACAACGGTGCGCAGCGTTTGCATGATTCCGCTTCGGAGGCAGTGGTGGTTCCAAGCTGAAACCAGCCCGTTGTGACGCCAAAACTAGAAACATCGGGAGTCGCTGCTAGCCCGGATGATTCACCAGGACGAGCAGCGACGGCGTTCGCACCGGATCACCCGCGATCCGGCAGCCGCAAGTCGCTTGTCGGCGCGTCGCGGCCGCACTCTCGATGCCGTTTGAGACGGAAACGCGGCTGAGCCGGCACTGCAGGACCACCTCGCGGCTGTTCGAGTACAGACCTCGGCCTCGGCGGTCGTTGCAATCGTGTGGTCTCGACTAGCGGCTCTTGTCAGGCGAGCGCCGCGCCA
>JBDSBS010000584.1:0-4064 GCA_039921435.1 Planctomycetota bacterium
GATCTGCGCGTCCGCGCCATCGCCGGCGGCGCACGCATGGTGCTCGGCGAGCCCCAGGTCGTGCTGCCGCACGAGCGCGAACATCGCGATCGCGACAGCGATCTCGACGCCTTCGTGGCACACGTGCAGACCGAATATCTGCCGCACGCGGTGATCGTCGACTGCAGCGCCAGCGATGCCGTGGCCGACTGGTATCCACGATGGCTCGAGCGCGGGGTGCACGTCATCACACCCAACAAGCATGCTGGTGCGGGGCCGTGGCCCCGCTACGCGGCGTTGCGCGGCCACAAGGGTCAGTTTCGCTACGAGTCGACCGTCGGAGCCGGTCTGCCGATCATCACGACCGTGCGCGACCTCATCGACACGGGCGACGAAATCCATGCGATCGACGGCATCCTGTCGGGAACGCTCGCATACCTGCTCAACCGCTTCGACGGCTCGGTGCCGTTCAGCGAGCTCGTGCGCGAGGCGCGGCGACTCGGCTACACCGAGCCGGACCCGCGCGACGACCTGTCGGGTCTCGACGTCGCGCGCAAGATCGTGATCCTCGCGCGCGAGAGTGGCCTGCAGACAGAACTCGATGCGATCGAGCTCGAGTCGCTGGTGCCCACAGCACTGCGCGAAGTGCCACTCGAAACCTTCTTGGCCCGCCTGAACGAACTGGACGCGCCGATGCAGCAGCGCTTGGCCGTGGCGCAGGCCGAAGGCCAGATGCTGCGCTACGTGGCGCACTTCGAGGCCAGCGGCAAGGTCCAGGTCCGACTGGTGACGCTGCCGCCCGACCACGCGTTCGCCCACATCAGACTGACGGACAACGTCGTGCAATTCACGACGGCGCGCTACCGCGAGAACCCACTCGTCGTGCAGGGCCCTGGTGCGGGACCGGATGTCACCGCGATGGGAGTGTTCGCCGACTTGCTCCGCGTGGCGGCATCTCTGGGAGCCAGGCTGTGAACGGCGCTCGTGAGCGGGCAACGGCGTTTGCGCCGGCGTCGATCGGCAACGCCGCCGTCGGGTTCGATGTACTCGGCCACACGCTGGCGAGCCCCGGGGACCGCGTCACGGTGACGCGCACGGGGTCGGGCACGGTGCGCATCGTGGCAATCCACGGCGTCGAGGTGGCACTGCCGCACGAGGCCGCCGCGAACACAGCCGGACGCGCGCTGCTGCACTTGTTGCAGGAGGCGCCGCCGGGCTGGGGCTTCGACGTCGAGATCCACAAGGGCATCGCGCTCGCGTCGGGCATGGGCGGCTCGGCGGCGTCCGCGGTAGCAGCTGTGGTTGCGGCCAACGCGCTGCTGCCTGCTCGACTGGACATCGCCAAGCTCTATGCCGCGGCGCTGCAGGGCGAGGCAGCTGCCAGCGGTGCACCACACGGCGACAACGTCGGACCAGCACTGCTTGGTGGGCTCGTCATCGCAACGGCCAGCGGTACGCCAGTGCGGGTGCCAACTCCCGAGTGGCTGCACATCGGTCTCGTGCGACCACACTTCGCCCTCGAGACGCGGCGGGCACGCGCCGTGCTGCAAGGCCCGTACGAACTCCGTGAGTTCGTGGCGCAGAGCGAAGGCCTCGCACTCGTGCTGACTGGCTGCATGACGAACGACGCCGACCTGCTGCGGCGCGGCCTGCGCGACGTGCTCGTCGAGCCGCGGCGCGCGGGACTCATTCCTGGATTCGCGGGAGTGAAGGCGGCGGCACTGGCGAACGGCGCCCTCGGAGCCAGCATCGCGGGCGGCGGACCGAGCGTGTTCGGTTGGTTCTGTTCCGCTCGCGAGGCGGAGCGCGCCACCGAAGCGATGAGTGCCGCATTCGCGGCAGCGGGCCTGCAGAGTGATCGCCACGTCAGCGTCGTAGCGAGCCCCGGCGCCAAGGTGGTCGCATGAACGTGCGAAGTACCAGGGGCGGCGACGAGGTGCCGCTGGCAGTCGCCATCGCGCGCGGGCAAGCACCCGACGGCGGACTGTACATGCCACCCGGGCTGCCCCCGCATCGCGGAGCCTGGGGCGACAACGTGCTCGAACGCGCGCAGACGCTGTTGGCACCGTTCTTCGCCGACGACGAACTCGCGGCAGCGCTACCGGAGATTCTGCGCGAGAGCTTCACGTTCGACGCACCAACTCGGTGGCTCGACGAGAGCACTGGCGTGTTGGAGCTCTTCCATGGCCCGACCGCGGCATTCAAGGACTTCGGCGCGCGCTTCCTGGCGGCGTGTCTTGCGCGACTGACATCCGACACTGGCACCGGCAAAGGGCGGACAACAGTTCTCGTCGCGACGTCGGGCGACACTGGCGCCGCAGTGGCCGCGGCCTTCCACCGCCGCCCGCAGTTCCGCGTCGTCGTGCTCTATCCTGACGGCCGCGTGTCACGCCGACAAGCCCACCAGCTCGGCGCATTCGGCGACAACGTCACGACGTTGCGCGTGGCGGGCACGTTCGACGACTGCCAGAGCCTCGTCAAGCAGGCCTTCGCGGATCGCGAACTGAACGGCCGCCACGCATTGACATCCGCCAACAGCATCAGCATCGGCCGGCTACTGCCGCAAATGGCCTACTACGCGCACGCCGCGTTCGAGTCGGTCGGCAGTGGGCACGGGACGCCCAACTTCGTCGTGCCCACCGGCAACCTCGGCAACGGACTCGCATGTCTCCTGGCGAAGGACTGCGGTCTGCCGATCGGCCGCGTGGTTCTGGCGACGAACATGAACCGAGTGCTGCCGGACTTCCTCACCACGGGCCGCTACGTGCCACGCACGAGCCTGGCGACTCTCGCCAACGCGATGGACGTCGGCGCGCCAAGCAACCTCGAACGCCTTCGCCATCGCTACCCCGACCCAGCGAGCGTCATCGCGGCGGACTGGGTCGACGACGCGACGATACGAAGCACGGTCGTGAATACGCTGAACACGACCGGGCAAGTCGTCTGCCCGCACACCGCCTGCGGCCTTGCCGTACTGCAGCGCCTGCGCGCTCGAGGCACGGCGGGGACCTGGATCGTGGCTGCGACCGCCCACCCTGCCAAGTTCGAAGAAGTCATCGAACCGTTGATCGGACGCTCGATCCCATTGCCACCTGCGCTGGCCCAGGTCTTGTCCCGCCCATCGCACGCGACACCCATCGCAGCCTCACTCCCGGAGCTTGCGGCCCAGCTCGAGTGACGCGCTCCGTCATCCGTTCGCCGGCGACTGCGACACCACCGGCGCCGGCGCCGTCGCTTCGATGCGCAAGTCAGCTCCATCGAGATCGACGAACACTCGACTGCCGTCCACGATTTCGCCGGCGATGAGCTTGCGGCCGAGACGCGTCTCGAGTTCGCGCTGCAGCAGGCGCTTCAGTGGCCGCGCCCCGTAGACCGGGTCGTAGCCCTGGTTGCCGAGGAACGTCTTCGCCGCGTCGCTGACATCGAGCGTGATGCGGCGGTCGGCGAGGCGAGCCCGCAGTCCGACCAACAACAGGTCGACGATGCGCCGGATCTCAGCAGCTTGCAGCGGCTTGAACAGCACGATGTCGTCGATGCGGTTCAACAGCTCGGGGCGAAAGTGGCGACGCAACTCGGCCATCACCTGATCCTTCGCCGAATCGCGAATCGTGCCCTCGCGAGTGATGCCTTCGAGCAGGATCGGCGCGCCGATGTTGGAAGTCATGATCAGGACCGTGTTCTTGAAGTCGACGGTGCGTCCCTGGCTGTCGGTCGCGCGGCCGTCGTCGAGGATCTGCAGCAGCACGTGGAACACATCCGGGTGCGCCTTCTCGATCTCGTCGAACAGCACGACCGAATACGGCTTGCGCCGCACGGCCTCGGTCAACTGGCCACCTTCGTCGTAGCCGACGTAGCCGGGCGGGGCGCCAATCAAGCGACTGACGGCGTGCTTCTCCATGTACTCCGACATGTCGATGCGCACGAGGTTGTCTTCGCTGTCGAACAGCGCCTGGGCTAACGCCTTCGCCAGCTCGGTCTTGCCGACGCCGGTCGGACCGAGGAACAGGAAGCTACCGATCGGGCGCCTGGGGTCCTTGATGCCCGACCGCGCGCGGATCACCGCATCGGCGACGACCTGCACCGCT
>JBDSBS010000585.1:0-5067 GCA_039921435.1 Planctomycetota bacterium
GCCGTGCATGCCGCCGCGGCCTGTGGCGCTACAGCCGCCACCCCAACTACTTCTTCGAATGGCTGTCGTGGTGCGGCATCGGTCTCGTGGCCTTGCCCGCCGCAGGTTGGCTGGCGCTGCTGCAACCGGTTGCCATGTTCGGGCTCGTACGCTTCGTCAGCGGCGTGCCATTCACCGAGCTGCAGGCGCTCAAGAGTCGCGGTGACGACTACCGGCGCTACCAGCAGGAGACCAACGCGTTCGTGCCCTGGTGGCCGCGACGACCCGGTGCGACGTCGTGACCATGCGAGTCGAGCGCTGGCTCGAGCGCGGACATCTGCCGAACTGGCTCGTGCGCCGAGGCATCCGCCGCTTGCTGAAGAAGCGCCTCGAACAAGAAGGTGCCGACGATCCCGAAGTCTCGGCCGAACGACTGCGGCAGTGGATCGCGCGCTGCGACGCGAGCGACATCGCCATCGAGACCGAGGCCGCCAACGCGCAACACTATGAAGTTCCGGCCGCGTTCTACGCGCTCGTGCTGGGCCGACACCGCAAGTACAGCTCGGGCCTGTGGACGTCAGAAACCAGCACACTCGACGAAGCCGAAGCCGCGATGTTGGCCCTGACCTGCGAACGCGCCGAGATCGAGGACGGTATGCGCGTGCTCGACCTCGGCTGCGGTTGGGGCTCGCTGTCGTTGTGGCTGGCGAAGCACTTCCCGAACTGCAAGATCGTCGGTGTCAGCAACTCGGGCAACCAACGGCAGGACATCCTCACGCGCGCGAAGGCAGCCGGCCTGCACAACGTCGAGATCGTCACGGCCGACGCTAACGCGTTCACGCAGCCGGGCCACTTCGACCGCATCGTCTCGGTCGAGATGATGGAGCACACACGCAACTGGCGCCGCCTGCTCGAACGCGCCGCGAGCTGGCTCACCGAGTCCGGCAAGATGTTCGTGCACGTCTTCACGCACCGTTCGGTCGGCTACGAGTTCGCCAAGGACGGCGACGACGACTGGATGGCGCGCCACTTCTTCACGGGCGGCCAGATGCCCGCGGATTCCCAAATGCTGTGGTTTCAGGATCACCTCGCCGTGCAGGCACACTGGCGCGTGTCGGGCCAGCACTATGCGCGCACGGCCGAAGCCTGGCTTGCCAACTTCGACCGCGAGCGCGCGGCCCTCGAACCGATCCTGCAGCAGACCTACGGCGAACGCGCGGCCACCATGGGCAACCTGTGGCGCGTGTTCTTCATGGCCTGCGCCGAGCTGTGGGGCTACCGCGGCGGACGCGAGTGGCTGGTCTCGCACTACCTGCTGCAGCGGTGCTCGTAGCTCACGCGCCAGCCGCGGCAACGAGCCGGCGCGCGGCCGCCACGGCATCGCTGGCATCGCCAGCCGCTGCATCGGCACCAACGGTCTCGTGCAGATCCGACACCAGCCGGAACGGCTCGCCACCGACCAACACCGGCAAGTGCTTCTTGCCAAAGGCGCGAACGGCTGCGATGCGGCGCACGAGCGCCACCGCTTCGATCAACGCCGGCAGGTGCAGAGTCATCGTCGCCGAGATCGCGATCAGATCGACCGGGCGGTCCTGCAACGCCCACTCGAGGTCGGCCGCTGGCATGTTGCCGCCCAGGTCGCGAACGGCGAACCCCGCGTTCTGCAGCCGTTGCGCGACAAGGCGCAGCCCAAGGTCGTGCAGGTTGCCACTGACGCCCATCGTCAAGACCGACGGCGCTCCTGGTGCAGGCCTTGGCAGTCGTTCGTGCATGAGCCCCAGTGCCCGTTCGACGATCACCGAGCCGTAGTGCTCGTCGGCAATCGGGATCTCCCCCATCAACCACATGCGACCCGCCTCGCGTTGCACCGGCGTCAGCACGTGGTCGTGCAGTTCCTCGATCGCAACGCCCCTGTCGAGCGCACCACGCAGTCGATCGAGCGCCTCATCGCCGCGGCCCTCGAGAATCGCCAGCAGGAAGTGCAGTGCCAGGTCGCCGTGCGGATGGCTGCGAGAGAGCACGCTCGGCAGTTCGACCGGCGCAATCTCGAGGTGCGTTCGCGCGGCATCGAGATGACTTGCGACGAGATTCCTGACGCCTGGCGGCAGCTCCTCCCGCAGAACGGCTTCGATCGCGGCGAGGTTGGCGGCCAGGTACTCGGCCGCCACACCGCGATAGTGGAACGCGACCTTGTACCAAGCGGTCGCGTGTTGCATGAGCACGGGACGATCAACGGCGATCGCAGCCGCCAGCTGAAGGATTCGCACCTCGGTGTCGTCGACGGGTTCGGCGAAACTCTTCGGCAGGCCAGCTGCGAGCAGCGCCGGTTGGGTCGCATGCAACCGCACGATGGCAGCCGCCGCATAGGCGCGGCACGACGTACGCAACAGGCTCGCGGCGAATCGGGGCGTGACAGACACGCCGCGGTTGTAAGGCCTGCTAGGGAACTTGCTCAAGCGTTGCTTGCGCAGTGCATCCAGAACCGAGGCCGGGGCGAAGTCCGTCGCATGGACGGCATCGGCCGTTCCCCTCTGAAACCCCCGCACACGGAAAACTCATGATTCGTTCCCCCATCGCCAGCTTGCTCGCTATCTCCTGCATCGCCGGTCTCGTCTGCGCACAGCACGACGACAAGCCTGCCGCCAAGCCGACCATCGTCCAGATCGCGACCGATGCAGGCGACTTCCACACTCTCGTCGCCGCCGTGAAAGCAGCCGGTCTCGCCGAGACACTGTCGGGCAAGGGCCCGTTCACTGTCTTCGCTCCGACCGACGCAGCCTTCGCCAAGCTCGGCAAGGACACCATCGCGGATCTGCTCAAGCCCGAGAACAAGCAGAAGCTCGTCTCGATCCTCACCTACCACGTGGTCGGCGACAGCGTGCCGGCGGCAAAGGTCGTCGCCAGCAAGAGCCTCGAGTCACTGCAGGGCCAAAACCTCGCTGTGACGGTCAAGGACGGCAAGGTCATGATCGGCTCGGCGAACGTCACCAAGACCGACATCATGGGCAGCAACGGCGTGATCCACGTCATCGACAGCGTGCTGCTGCCGCCAGCCGGCCCGAACCTCGTCGAGGTAGCCACCAAGGCGGGTGGCTTCGGCACTCTGCTGAAGGCTGCCGTCGCTGCCGGGCTCGCGGACACGCTTGCCAAGGACGGGCCGTTCACGATCTTCGCGCCCACCGACGCCGCGTTCGCTGCACTCGGCGACGACACCCTCGCCATGCTGCTGAAGCCGGAGAACAAGGAGAAGCTGGCGAGCATCCTGAAGCACCACGTTGTCGCCGGCACGGTCATGGCCGCTCAGGCCGTCAAGCTGACCGAGGCGAAGACGATCGGTGGCACCAAGCTCGCGCTGAAGGTCGAAGGCAAGACGCTCACGGTCGGCGGCGCCAAGGTCGTCAAGGCTGACGTAACCGCCAGCAACGGCGTCATCCACGTGATCGACGCGGTGATCGTGCCCGCCAACTGAGTCCGGCTACTCCTCCCTTGCTCGACACGCGGAGGCAGCTGCAATGACCGCATTCGACGGTTTGCCTGCATCGGCCTCCGCGGTACTGTGCGCGCCACGAACGCGCATGACGGACAGCCTCCTATCCCAAATCGCCGCTGGCGAACCTGCCGCGGTCGAGGCTTTCTTGAAGCGCCATACGAACATGGTGTGGGGCTTGTCGCGCCGCTTCTGTCGTTCTGCCGAAGACGCCGAAGATGCCACACAGGAGATCTTCGTCGAGGTCTGGAAGAGCGCTGCCCGCTACGACGCCAGCGTCGGCAGCGAAGTGACGTTCTTGATGACGATCGCTCGACGCCGCCTCATCGACCGCGTGCGTCGCCAAGGACGTCGCCCGGCCGCCGAACTGCTCGACGATGCCGGCACGATCGCCGCGGCTTCGACCCAAGATGCGGTAGAGGTGCAGGACGAGGTTCAGCGGGCCAAACAGGCACTCGCCCAGTTGCGCCCCGAACAACGCGAAGTGCTCGACCTCGCGCTCGGCCACGGCCGCACGCATCAGGAGATCTCGGCAGCGATCGGCATTCCGCTCGGCACGGTCAAGAGCCACGCCCGCCGTGGGCTGATCCGCCTGCGCGAGATGCTCGGCATCACACCAGATGCAGGTGGAGGTGCGTCGTGACCAGCACCGATGCGCTGCTCGAGGCCGCGGCCGAAGCGATCGTCTTTGCGCACGAGGCCGACATGCCAGCACTGCCGACAGCCTTGATTGCGAACAGCCTCGAACGAACCGCTGCACTGGCCGCCGCCGCGCTGAATGACGGACACGATGCGCCGCGCAGCACCCGGTTGCGGCTGGCCGCGGCCGGCCTGTCGTTCTGTGCGAGCCACGGCGTAGCCACCGCGCTGACGAAGCCGCACGAGGTGCCGACGATCCGGCGAGCGCGCGCGATCGCCACCCCGTTCCTGCTCGGGCTGGCTGCCGGCATCACGGTGTTGTGGGCGCTGCAAACGACGCCCTCGCCCCCCACGGCAGCGGACCAGTTGGCCCGCCTGTTGCACGACGACGCCACGACCGTGCGCGTTGGTTGGCAGGGCGGCCCGAGCGCATTGCGAGGAGATGTCCTTGGCGAAGTCGTCTGGAACCAGGCTCGCCAAGAAGGCTACCTGACGTTTCGCGGCCTGCCCCCACTCGGTCCCGACCAGCGCTTCCAACTGTGGATCGTCGATGACACTCGCGAAGGAGCGCCCGTCGACGGCGGCTTGTTTGCGATCGCCGATCCGCGGGCCGAGACCGTCGTGCCCGTGCAAGCCCGGCTGCCGATCGGCAAGCCGGCGGCGTTCGTGGTGACGGTCGAACCGCGGGCTGGTGTCGTGGTCTCCAAGCAAGAACACATCGTCGCCATCGCCGGCTTGTAGCTCGCGCGGCGAGAGCTCGCAGGCAGTGTTCTCGCAGGCAGTGGCCTCGCCGGCAGTCAGCTCGCAGGCAGTGCGTTCGCGGGCGAAACGAGCGCGGGGCCGAGCCCGCATTGCTGCTTGCTTGACCTGGGCAGCCTCGCTACTTTTTCCGCCCTCGTGTTCTCCCGAGAATGCGAGGTTGGTCGGGTAGATAGCTCAGTTGGTAGAGCACGGCACTGAAA
>JBDSBS010000586.1:0-8993 GCA_039921435.1 Planctomycetota bacterium
CGCGCTGGAAGCTGCGACGAGCGCCGTGCACGTCGCCAGCCTGGAACAGCACTACGCCCAGCCGGTTCAGTGCGTCGGCGCTGCGCTGGCCGACTGCGATCGCGGCGCGGAGGGCCTGGGCGGCCTCGGGCAAGCGGCCCAGCGCGTGCAGGGCGTGCCCGCGGCCCGTATGCAGCGCCGCGTCGTCGACGCCGAGCGTGGCCGAGACGGCTCCCGCCGATTGGTGTGCATTCGCGAGGGCCCGCAGCACGTCGAGGTCGTCGGGCGCCAAACAGTGCGCGGCAGCGAACAAGGGCGCGGCTCGAGCGTGCAGGTCGTCTTGTTGGAAGCGTTCCCCGGTGGCTTTCAGTTGATTCAGAAGGGTCGCGACATTCGCTTCGTTGGGCAACGGCGGCGTCGCGACGAGGCGCAGCGCATGGCGTTCGCTCGCCGTGCTCACCGCGATGCAGGCGCGCAAGGCCGCTTCGAGCTGTTCGCCGTGGCGGTCGGGATGGTAGTGAGTGGCGAGCCGAAGTCCTTCTTGCCGCAGCGCTGTGCGCACCTCGGGCATCGCACCGGCGATGACGAGGGCCTCGGCCATCGCGGCGGGATCGCGCGGCGGAACCCACAGCGCGTAGCGGTCGGAGCCGAGTACTTCGGCGTGACCGCGGAAGCACGGCACATCGGTCAGCACGGCCGGCACTCCGCAGGCCATGGCCTCGATGGCCGGCAAGAAGAAGCCCTCTTCGGGGCCGCTGCTGGTGCCGAGGAACAAGTCGAGCGATCGGTAGAAGTCGCCCATGCGCGCCGGCGGCAGCTGCTGATGCCACTCGACTGGGAACAGAGTGCAACGTTCGGCGGCGTCGGGAGCGGTGTTGGTTGCGCGCACGAGCACAAGCTTCTGGCCGGCCTGGTGGGCGAGCTTGCAAGCCGCGAAGCCTGTTGCGAGGTCCTTCCAAGCAACTTGGTAGGGGCCGACGAGGCCTACGCGCAGGGGCGAGCCCGGCGGACGTTCGGGTGCTGCGTGGTGCACGCTGTGGTCGATGGCGTAGGCGACCTGCTTGCTCTCGATGCCGAAGCGGTGCTGCAGGAGCGAGGTGAGGTGCGCCGAGATCGTGATGTGCTGCACCCGCGGCAACCGGTAGGCGGACTCGATGCGGTCGCGCAGCGAGACGTTCTCGGGGGTGTCGCCCTCGTAGCCCTGGCAGAAGTGCACCGGAATGCCCTTGGCGGCGCCGGCACTCGCGGCCCAGGGCACTGTCGACCAGAACGTGCCAATGAGTACGTCCGCGTTCGGCAGGTGTTCGGGACGGAAGTTCTGCACCTGCTGGAACGCGCATTCGAGGCGCATCCAGGCGGGGGGGGCCGAGCGGCTGACGACCGACACCTCGTGCCCGCGGCGGTGCAGCCAGTTGGCATCTTCGAGCACCACCTTGACGCCGCCCCACAGTTGGTCGGCAGCTTCCAACAGCCACGTGATTCGCATGCGTTCTGACCTCGAGGCTATTGCTCATCGGCTCGATGCCATGGGCCAACTTGAGTCCGGCTGGGCACGCCCACGTCCGTGCGTGGCTTTCCGGCGGGTCTCAAGGCATGATCGGCGGCTCGCCGTGAACCCCCTGATCCGCGTCATTCCCGCCTTCCTGGTGCGGTTCTTCGCCAAGCCCTACGTCGCCGGCGACTCGCTGGAGAAAGCGATGCAGGTCGCCGTCAAACTGCGGCGCGAGCGCGGGTTGTTGGCGACGCTCGACCTCTTGGCCGAGGACATCCGCACCGAACAGCAGGCGCAGCGCAACCTCGCAACGTACTTGGCGATGGTCGATGCCGTGGCAGTCAGCGAGTTTGCCGCGGACGAGCGCCCGACGCTGTCCCTCAAACCGTCGTCCTACACGACGCGTCCACTGCAGGATGGAGGCCTTGCCGAAGGCTCCTTGGCCGCCATTCAGAAGATCGCGCGGCGGGCCGCGGACAAGGGTGTCTCTCTCACCTTGGACATGGAGAGCCGGCACTGGACCGACTTCACGCTGCAGGCCGTTCGCAGCTTGCACGCGGAGGGCCACCACCACGTCGGTTGTGTGTTGCAGACGAGGCTGCACCGCACGGAGGCGGACCTCGAGAAGTTGCCGCCCGGCCTGCGCGTTCGACTCGTCATCGGCATCTATCGCGAGCCGAGCGAGGTGGCGCTGCTCGACAAGCCGGCAATGAAGGACCGCTTGCTGCAGTTCGCCGACCGATTGCTGCGGGCTGGTCACTATGTCGAGTTTGCCAGTCACGACGCGGCCTACGTCCGTCGGTTCGTGGAAGACGTGGTGCCCAAGACCGGCGTCGGACCCGATCGTTTCGAGATCCAGATGCTCTACGGCGTGCCGCGCGACCGCTTTCTGGCCGACCTGCAACGGCAGGGCATTCGAGCTCGGCTGTACGTGCCGTTTGCCCTGAGTTGGGAAATGGCGATCCAATATCTGCGGCGACGGTTGGACGAATACCCGGCAATGGTCTGGTTGGTGTCCAAGAACCTCTTGCTGCGGCGATAGGGCCGCCGCGAGTGTTGCCCGGTGCGACGAACGGGCGTTGGCAACGGCAAAAGGGGGAGGAACATGGCGGTTTGGCCGCGTTCTGGTAAGATGTTCGCCCTCATGGATCCACTTGCCACGATCGTCGAACGGCTTTGCGCCTGGAAAGATGTCAACCGAGAGAAGAAGGACGGAAAGGACAGCTTCTTCGTGCGAGGTCAGGTGTTTTCGTATCTCGGCAAGAAGGGCGTTGTCGTCAAGCTCGCACCGCCGCAGGTCACCGAAGCATTGAAGATCATTGGCGCCAAGCGCATGCCCGATGATGGCGACCCCCACTCGCGCGAGTTCGTCGAGATCCCGGTCACGGGGCCGCGCGAGGTCGAGCGCGCCATGATGTGGCTGCGCCGCGCTTGCCGCCTTGGCCGGACGGCTGCCGGTCCTGTGTAGCAGACCGTCTGCTCGTTGGGCCGTCGTTGGGCCGTCGTTGGCCGTCGTTGGGCTTGTTCTCAGTGCGGCGCGCAAAGCCCGGCCCGCAGACAACCGACTCGAATCAGCCAGTCTGACTCAGGCAGTCTGAATCAGCCAGTCTGAATCAGGCTGGGTGTTCAGCTTTCGGGCCTGTCTTTCGGGTCTACTCGCGACGGGTCTACCGCGACCACGGAACGTCGGCCACTCCCGCTGTTTGGTTGGCGCGGCGTGCCCACGAGAACAGTAGGTCTGACAGGCGGTTGAGGTAGACACCGATCGCTGGTGGCACGGCTTGGTCCGGCCGGCTGATCACGTCGCGCGTGAGGGACCAGTAACGGCGTTCGGCGCGGCGAGTGATCGTGCGAATGACGTGCAGCAGGGCTGCCACGCGGCAGCCCGCGGGCAGGACGAACGTGCGCAGCTGCGGCAGTGCTTCCTCCGAGGAATCGATCCAGCGTTCGAGTTCGACGATGCCGGGCTCGACCCGCGGCAAGCTCGCGCGGCCTCCTTCGGTGGCCAGGTCGGCGCCGATCTCGAACAAGGTGTTCTGAATCTTCGCGAGCTGGTCGTCGAATCCGGCGTCAAGTGGTTCGCTGCGCAACAGGCCGAGGAACGAGTTCAGTTCGTCGATCGTGCCGTAGGCGTCGATGCGCAGGTGATCTTTGGGAACACGCCGGTTGCCGAAGAGGCCTGTGCTGCCGTCGTCCCCCGTGCCGGTGTAGATGGGCATGGCCGCGTTCGTAGATCGTCGGGCAACGCGGCGCCAGCGGTCGAACGGGAAAACCACTCGCGGGCCGCCCCTATGGCAAGCAGTCCCGTCCAGACGCCACTTCCATAGCGACGTCGCAGCGGGCTGGCTGCGTGGTCTCGTTCTTGACTGTTGCCCGCGTTTGCTGTGGTTCCCAGGAGACTCGATCTGCGCCGCTTCGCGGGTAGTGACGCTCAGAAGGAAAACCGGTCGGCGGCATAAGCCGCCGACCGGATCTCTGTTCTACGCCTGGCTGGGGTGCCCTTGCGGGCGATAGGAGAGGATGCCCCTACCTGA
This sequence comes from Planctomycetota bacterium, assembly GCA_039921435.1. Lineage (GTDB taxonomy): Bacteria > Planctomycetota > UBA1135 > UBA1135 > UBA2386 > DASVAL01. Next base: position 4,006 of record JBDSBS010000586.1, read on the forward strand.
ACCGTTGGCTCACCGAGTAATGGCGAAAGGCCCCGGTAGCCGCCCAGGTCCGGTTCGGTGCAGAGCAGAGAGCTGTGCGTGCAATGAACGACCTACCTTCCAGCTCGGTAACATCACTGATGCCAAGGGCGCTTGCAAGCCCCTGCGATCCGCTGCGATCCGGAAGTGTCGGACGCCACGTTCGGACCCGAGGAGCCGGAAACTCAGGGGGAGCGGCGACGGCAGGTCGTGTTCTCCCGCATAATCCGGTCCTTCCCCAAGAGGTCCAGCTTATGCGTTGCTTCGCCGTCTTTGTGATCGCCCTTCTCGGTTCCGGCTTCGTTTCTGTTGGGCTGGTCGCTCAGCGTCTCGAGCTCGACGTCGTGGGTGGTTCGACGCCCGGCATCCTGCAGTTGGATGCCTACCCTGGCCTCTACCCACTGGAGATCGTGCTGATCGTGCCGTCGACGACCTCGGGGCCGACCCCGATCAGCCTCTTCGACCCGAACGACCCGCGCTCACTCAACATCGGTCTCGACCTCGTCGGCCTCGCTTGGGCCGGGGTGACCGGCTTGGACGGCCACATGCGGGTCAGCGCGACCTTGGCGGCGGCTCCATCGCTGCAGGACCAGGCGTTGTTCTTCCAGGCCGTCACCTTCCAGTGGTTGCCGACGCTGCTCGATCGCTTGAGCAATCCGAACGTGATTCGGCTAGGCAATGCCGGTGCCTTCCGCACCCGCTTCGTCAACTTCCTCGACGACCGTGCCTTCGCCTCGGTGTTGCCGCGCCAGGACCGCAGTTGGATGATCGTCGGTGGTGGTCGCGGCCAGCTGCTGGCACAGGTCGCGCATGCGACGAGCGAGATCTACAACCCGCTGACGGACAGCTTCAGCTACGGGCCGTCGATGACGACGCAGCGATCGCTGCACACGGCGACGCAGTTGTTGGATGGGCGATGGCTCATTGTCGGTGGCGTGAACTACACCAACGATCCGCAAGCGTCGTGTGAGATCTACGATCCGGTGCTCGACACGTTCACGGTGACGACGCCGATGCTCACGCCGCGCATGGGGCACACGGCGACGCTGCTGCCGAACGGCCGCGTGTTCGTGTCTGGAGGGATCGATGCGATGCCAACGACGCCGACCCAGCTCGAGCCAGTGCACCAGACCACGAACACCACCGAGACCTACAACCCTACTACGGCCACCTGGACGTCGGGCCTCAACTTGCTCACTCCACGTGCAGGTCACGTCGCAATCACCCGACCGGACGGCAAGATCCTGTTGGCGGGGGGCATCAGCTGGGACCCCAACATCCTGCTCGGTTGGTTGCCGACGGTGCGTCGTTCTTGCGACCTGTACGACCCCGTCGGCAACACGATGGTGGCGGCTCCGCAGATGGTCACTGCGCGTTCGATGATCGATCCGATCGACCTCGGCAACGGCCGCTGGCTGCTCGCCGGTGGCATCGCCGGCATCTCGATCATCCCGTGGAACCCGGGCAACCCTACCGCCGCGGCCGAGATCTACAACGCGAATACGAACACGTGGACCGCAGTCGCATCGATGGCGACTGCCCGCGGCACCCACAAAGCATGGGCGCTCGGCAACGGCCAGTTCCTGGTCGCGGGCGGAGCCAACGGCAGCATCCTGAGTCCGGTCCCGCTCAGCAGCACCGAGGTCTTCTCGGTCAGCACCAACACCTTCTCGGCGGGGCCGTCGATGACGACTGCGCGCGCAGGCGCCGCCATGTTTCTGACGCCTCAAGGCCAGGTCCATTTGTGCGGCGGCGGCACGAGTGGCGGTTCGATCTCGCAGACGACCGAGTGGTACTACCGCTGAGCCACCAGCATCCTCTGCTGGAACGAATGGGTGCGACGGTGCGCTCCCTGCGCAAAGCGCGCAGCTGGAGCCGCCGCGACCTCGCGCGCCGCACCGGGATCAGTGAGCGCTTCCTCGCCGACGTCGAGGCGGGATTGGCCAATCCTTCGGTGCTGCGGTTGTTGCTGGTGGCCGAGGCGCTCGAGGTCGAACTGACGGCCTTGTTCGGCGCAGGTGCTTCGGCGACGACTCGCCACGTCGTCCTGCTCGGGTTGCGAGGGGCGGGCAAGAGCAGCGTCGGCCCCCAGCTCGCCATGCGACTGGGGCTGCCGTTCGTCGAGCTGGACATCTGCATCGAAGCTGCCACGGGCCTGCAGCTAGGCGAGATCTTCCAGTTGCACGGCGAGGCCTTCTATCGCGCCACCGAACGCGCGGCCCTGGTGCGCCAGCTGGCTGGCGAGCCCGGTGTGATCGCCGTCGGGGGTGGCATCGTCACCGACCCCCAAAGTCTCGCGTTGCTTCGGGCGCAGGCTCGCACGGTTTGGCTGCGCGCCGCTCCCGAAGAACATTGGCACCGGGTGTTGGCCCAAGGTGACCTGCGGCCGATGGCCGACAACGAGCAGGCCTTCAGCGATCTGAGGCGCATCCTCGCGGAACGCGACGCTCTCTATCGCCAAGCGGAGATCCATGTCGACACGTCAAACCAAACGGTCTCTCAGGTCGTCGACGCCGTGCACCGTTCGTTGGTCGGTGTGACCGCCGACGCGTGAAGCGCTTGCACGGTGGCGCTCCCGCGAACGTCGGGCTTCGGATCCCAACGCGGGCCCGCAACCCAACGTGAGCCTCTGCTACCTCCGAATCGTGAGCGGCGTTCGCGATTCTACGGTGTAGAGGCTCACTCAGATCTCACTTAGATCTCACTCAGATATCGTTGGGCAGTTGGTCGGGGACGCGGCCGTCCTTTTCGCTGCGCACGAGCACGAGGATTGCGCCGTAGGGCACGACCAAGAAGTGCTCGTCCTCGAACGTGATCTCGATCGCGGCCTTGCGGAAGAAGAGCGCATAGTCGCCGATGCCGACCTGCATCGGCAGGAAGCGCGGAGTCCGGTAGCCGTCTTTCCACGGCTCGTGCTCTTCGTGCGGTGGCGGCAGCGGTTGGCCGGGACCGATCGCCACGATGCTGCCGCCGCGCACTTCTTCCTTCTCGAGCACGCCGGGTGGCAAGAACAAGCCGACCTTGGTCATGCCATCGGTCTTCTCGGGTTTGACGAGCACGCGATCGCCGACGACCAGTAACTGCTTGTTGCCTCGCTTCATGGCTGGGGATGGCGAGGATACGCGATCCGCGCTGCGTCTGCATCTGTGTCGAAAGTCGCAGCGAATGGCTGTGCGAATGCCGTCTGTGCCCGAGGTTCGACAACGCTGCGCCAACGACGGTGCGGTGCGCCGGGACGGCGAGTTCGTCGTCTACTGGATGATCGCTGCGCGGCGGCGGCGCACCAACTTCGCGCTGCAGCGCGCCGTCGAACTGGCCAAGGAGCTCGATCGCCCTCTGTTCGTGCTCGAGGCGGTTCGCTGCGGCTACCGATGGGCGAGCGATCGTCTGCACACCTTCGTGTTGCAAGGCATGGCCGACAACGCGGCCGACTTCGCCGCGGCAGGCGTGCGCTACTGGCCCTACGTCGAGCCCGAGGCAGGGGCGGGTGCCGGGCTGCTCGAGGCCTTGGCCGCCAAGGCGTGCGCGGTCGTCACCGACGACTTCCCGTGCTTCTTCCTGCCGCACATGGTCGCGGCTGCAGCGGCCAAGTTGCCCGTGCGGCTCGAGGTCGTCGACGGCAACGGACTGCTGCCGATGCGGGTCGGCGACAAGGTGTTCGGCCGCGCCTTCGACTTCCGTCGCTTCCTGCAGAAGGTGCTGCCGTCCCACCTGCTCGACTTTCCCGAAGGCGACCCACTGCGCGGATACGCGCGACCGATGGCCGAAGTGCCGCGCGGCGTTGCGACGCGTTGGCCGGCGGCGTCGCGGGCCCAGCTCGCCGCTCCGGCCAACTTGGTTGCGGCCCTGCCGATCGACCACACGGTGGCGGCAGTGCCGTTGCGCGGAGGGGTCGCGGCGGCTGGTGCCATGCTGCGCACGTTCCTTGCCGAGCGCCTGCAGCACTACGCCGAGCAGCGCAGTCACCCCGACGCTGATTGCGTCAGCGGCTTATCGCCCTACCTGCACTTCGGCCACATCTCCGCTCACCAGGTGTTTGCCGCACTGGCCAAACACGAAGGATGGACCCGGTCCCGCATCGTGCCGACTACGAACGGTCAGCGCGGCTGGCTCGGCATGAGCGACACTGCCGAGGCGTTCGTCGACGAACTGGTGACGTGGCGCGAGCTCGGCTTCAACTACTGCTGGCAGCGCGATGACACGGCCGACTACGAGTCGTTGCCCGCGTGGGCGAAAGCGACCCTTGCGGCACACGCGGCGGATCCGCGCGAACACGTCTATTCGCTCGACGAGCTCGCCGCCTCGGCGACGCACGACCCAGTGTGGAACGCCGCCCAACGGCAACTGCGCGAGAGCGGCGTGATGCAGAACTACTTGCGCATGGTGTGGGGAAAGAAGGTGCTCGAGTGGACGCGTTCGCCGCAGGAGGCGATGGCGTTCTTGATCGAACTCAACAACCGCTACGCGCTCGATGGGCGCAACCCCAATTCCTACTCGGGCATCGCCTGGGTGTTCGGCCGCTACGACCGGCCGTGGGCGCCGAAGCGGGATATTTATGGCGTCATTAGGTACATGAGTTCCGCCAACACGGTGAAGAAACTCAGGGTGGCGAAGTACTTGCAGCGTTGGTCGGTCTGATCGGCGGCGGCGTGCCATCGCCTCTGGCCGGTCGTCGCGGCTTCCATTCCGTGCGCGAGATCGTCAGATCGTCCATACTCGAAGGTTCCGCGGGCTTTCTTGGCGGATCGAGGCGGACTCAGCCGCCTTCTGTTTGAAGGCTCAGTTTGCAGTTAAGAACCGGCGAGTTCTTGTTACAGCCTACTTTTCGCACAATGGGAATGGGATTTCGACCACTACCGCGCCCTTACAGTCCATAGGCCTTTGCACCGACATGGAGAAGCTTCAGGAGTTGTTTGGCGACTTTTGAAAGCGGGTCGAAGAATGTGCGGAGGGTTTTACCGCTGCGTTTG
>JBDSBS010000587.1:0-3254 GCA_039921435.1 Planctomycetota bacterium
GCTCGCTGCGCCGGTTCGCGCAGACCATCGAACAGCGTGCGCGGCGCGGGCTGGAGCTTGCCGCGCCGTCGCGCCAACAGGTCCGCGACGAAGTTGCCGCGCAACAGCCAGGCCGCTGGCGACAGCCAAGATCGTTCGCCGTGCCAACCTTCGACCGACGGCGGTTCGAGCCACGTCTCGCCGAGCCCAGCCATCGTCGCCGCCAGTGCCCGCGGCGCCGCCCGGCCGCCGAGCAGGCGCACGGTGCCGATGACGAAGTCGGCGGGGCTCTTCACCAGGCTCCGATAGCTGCTCGCGGCAAAGAACAGCCGACTGCGCAGCAGTGTCTCGATCGTCGCACCGATGTGGCGCCCCGAGCGCTCGTAGACGGTGGCCAAGACATCGACGGCCTCGGCGTCGGGTTCGGGGTGCACGAAGAAGCGCAGCCACTTCTCTGCCAAGAACTCAGCGGACTCGCGCCGGGCCACGGCGAGCTCCACGACCTGCTCGCCACCGAGCGCGCCTTCTGTCCCGAACAACTGCTTGTCGCCGCCGTCGTGCAGATGTGCGTGGAACTGAAACCGACCGTCACGCACGTGCCAGCCAGTGAAGCAACGCGCAGCCTGCCGCACGTCGTCTTCCGAGTAATGGCCGCGGCCCAGCACAAACAGCTCGAACAGTTCGCGCGCGAAGTTTTCGTTCGGCTGCGCCCTGGTGTTGACATCGTTGTCGAGCCAACGCAGCAGCGCCGGATCGCGGCACATCGCATGGGCCAGTTCTTCGAACGTACCGCCACCGAGCCGATCGAACGTCGCGGCCTGCAGCGCCATGGCCCGCGGATCGGCGACCTTCTGGTTGCTCGTGGCGAAGTGGCCGTGCCAGAAGTAGCTGAGCCGATCGCGCAGCGGTTGCTCACTGTGCAGTGCGAGCCAGACGCGGAAGGACCGCACTCGCTCGATGTCGCCAAAGGCGATCGCTTCCTGCAGCAGCGACGCCGCGGGATCGACGCCGTCGTGCGGTGGCACCACGTAGCGAATGGCCGCATCGACGCCGGCCGCCGCCAGTTCGCGGCGCGTGCGCAGTGAGGCAGCGAAACCGGCGCGGCGCAGCAGATGACCTGCCTTCTGCAGATCGAAGGGGTCGCGAGGCGATGGCTCGAAGGGTGCCAGAGGGTCGTTCATCGCGCTCGCTCGATCGTGAGATGCAGGTCCGTGTGAGCGGAACCGGCCTCGCACCGCAACACGACTGTCCAAATGGCGCGAGCCACCGCAATCGCGACGTCGAAGAAGCGCCTGGCCATCACCGCGTCTTCACCTTCGTCCAGCATGCGCGCGAGCTCGAGCGTGGGGCGGTTCTGCGCCAGGGCAGCCGCGATGGCGGGCCCGTACAGCGCGAGCACATCGCCGCGGCCCGCAACCGGGGCCGAGCCAATGTGCGCGAGCACGGTCGCCGCTGCGTGCTCGGTCGTGGCCAGAATCGCATGACCCTGACCGCACCACAAGGTCAGCGACAAGGCGCGCTCGAGCGGCGGCCGACCCGGACCGCGCCACGGCGGAGGTTCGGCGACAAGTCCTTCGCCGCGTTCGTCGTGCCGGCGGCGGATCAAGAACGCGCTCTGGCCGCGCTGCGTGCGTTCGGCGTTGGCAATCGTGGCGAAGACCTGCGCGAAGCGGAACAGGATCGGCTCGACCTTGGCGTCGGCGATGCGCACTGCGATCGCGATGCCCGGCAAGACCAACGGTGGCGACGCGGCCTCGCCGTCGTCGTTGACCGCCTCCGCGGGCACGACGTAGAGCGCCATCGGCTCGTCGAGGCCGCCGAGCAAATCGTCGACGAACGACGTCTGCGCACCATCGAGCGCGTCGGCGATCGACAGGAAGCCCTGCACGGCGAGCACAGAAGCTGGCGGCAAGAAGCGTTCGACGTCGCGCAGCAATCTGACGAAGCTGCGATCGAGCGACAGGTACGCGAGGCCCGCGGCCAGCGGCGGGGGTGCTCCTTGCTCGCTGCTGCCGAGCAGGCCACCAAACGTCGATCTGCGAACACTCGCCAGGGCGCGCGCATCGATGACGAGCTGGTCACCGGCGGCCACGCCAACATGCAGCCAATCGGCCGCGGCCAGCGCGTGCGCGATCGGCGCCAGCACGAACCGACCGGGGCCGTCGAGCCGTTCGACGCTGGGTGCCGCGTCGCCGAGCTCACGCCGCACCCGTTCGAGGTCGAAGGCTCCGCGCACGAGGTGGGATCGATCGCCAACCGACCCCATGCCGAAGTCCACCGTCGCCCACCGACTCGGCGTCGCCTGGGCCTGGCTCCGCAACCGTTCGAGTCCCGCGGCCGTCGAACTCAGCAACAGGACTTCGCCTTTGGTCGCGAAGTGCACCTGGCTTGGGTAGCGCTCGCACCACCCCGCTGCCCCCTCCAGGTCCTCCGGCACCGCCGCGGCGAGCCACGCGACGCCAGCCGCCGTCGGCAACAGCCCGACCACCGCACCACCGCCGGCCACGCGATCGGCGAAGGCAGCCGGCGAAGCGCCCAGGGCGAACTGCAAAGCGGTCAGCCCGACGGCCACCCGCGCGAGGACCTCCGCCGGCAGGTCGCGGGGCAAGCCACCCAGCGTGGCACCGAGCGCCCGCAGCGCGACCCCCGGCCGCTCGCATTCGACGACGAGCGGAACCTCGTCGGGCATCATTCCGCGCAGGGCCGCGAGGTCTCGCTGGCCAGCCGCGCTGCCTGCCAGCACGGCTCCCGCCATCAGGGCCAGTGCGCGCGGCAGCGCGATGCAGCACGGCCCATTTGGCCCGAGCGAATCGCGAGCGTGCACCATGATCCGCCCATGGTAGCCGGGCCAACGGCCGAGTTGTCCCGTTGCCAGAATGGTCTCGGTGTTGCCTCGGCCGCACGAGCTACTATTCGGTGCGCAGCAGTCCCCTCTGCTGGCCCCTCTGCTGGTCCCCTTTCTCGCATGCGCACTCGCGACCTACTGATCCTCTCTGGCGCCCTCTGCCTCGCCTCGGTGGCCGGCATCGCCATGCTGAGCCAAAACAGCTTCGTTGAAGCGTTTTCGCCGCACGAAGCGAGAACACCCGGCGAAGTAGTCGAAGCCGCCGCGCTTGCCGATCCAAACGCGACCCGGCCGAACGCTGCTGGACCGAGCGGCACGGCGGTCGAGGCAGTGATCCAGCGCGGTGAGGAGAATGTCGACGCGGCGCACGTCGAGACCTGTGTACGGCGCCGCGTCTTGGTCGCGCACGAGGATCGTGAACGGCGACCCC
>JBDSBS010000588.1:0-8338 GCA_039921435.1 Planctomycetota bacterium
GCTTGCCCCGGGAGCCGGGGTGCCAGAGCACGCCGTGCGCGCCACGCACCGCAACCTCGGCATCTGCCTCTTGCGCATCGGTGAGGCCCAGGCGGCGATCTCCTATCTCGAGTCGGCCTCGCAGATCTCGCACGGCGCCGATCTCGAGGTCGAGAACCTGTTGGCCATGGCCAAGAACCAGCCCGGTGAGGCGATCGACCGCACCGTCGACTCGCGCGCCCTCAAGGACAGCGAGCGGCCGATGTGGGAGGCCTTCGACGGCGACAAGAGGTCGAGCAGCACCGAGAAGATGATGCGCTGATCCGAGCCGCCGGCGGCGCCTGCCGCAGGGCGCCGACACAGGCGCCCGACACAGGGCGCCCGACACGGCGTTCGGACAGACACTGAAAATCGCCCCGCGAAGGGGCATTCTCATGGGTCCCCCGGACTCATGAGCTCCACGACTGCCCTGCCCTTGCCCGCCGCAACGAATCCGCGCGGGCCGATTCGTCTAGCGGTGTCGATGCTCGTCGTGACGACGATCACGATCCTCTGGGGGGCGATGACGACGAGCACGGGATCGGGACTCGCCTATCTGGACTGGCCAAGATCCGACGGCCAGCTGATGCCGGAGAGCAGCTACACGACGCTGCCCGGCTTCTTCGAGCACTTCCATCGCTTGTTCGGGGCGACGGCTGGCTTGCTGTCGCTGTCCCTGGCCCTGTGGCTGCATGCCAGCCGTGATCGACACGACCACCGAGGGGTGTTGGCGAGTGCGCGACGCACGGCGTGGTTCGGCCTCTGCCTCATCATCGCACAGGGCGTCATCGGCGGCGTCGGTGTGCTGAAGGGCCTGCCGGCGATCACGTCCGTGACGCATGGCACGCTGGCGCAGCTGACGCTGGCGACGTTCGCGTGCTGCACCTACCAGTTGTCCGACCGGTATCGCAACACGGCGCCGGTCGCCAACGTGCCGATCGGCGGTGGTCGCAAGCTCGCGCTGTTTGCACTCGTGGTGGTGGTCGTGCAGACGGTGCTCGGCGCCGTGGCGCGGCACACCAACAACACGCACGCCCTGTGGACGCACGTCGGCAACGCCTTGGTCGTCTTTCTCGTCGCGACGATCGCGACGGCCTACGCGGTCGGCAAGCTGGCGCAGGCACCTGGCATCAAGCGCCTGTCGCAAGCGGTGGTCGGTCTTCTGATCTTGCAGATCGCACTCGGCTTCGTCGCACTCGTGATCCGCAACTCCGCGGGCAAGACTCAGGAGAACGTCGCCAACCTCGGCACGGCGCTCGTGATCTCGGTGCACGTGTTGCTCGGGGCGCTGCTGACGGTGCTCATGGCGACCTTGGTGGCGCACGTCTTTCGTGCGACCCGCCCGCCTGCTTCGCCGGGTGCCGTCGCATGATGCAGGGTTTCGTATGACGCAGGGTCTCGCATGAGCATGGCGAATGCTGGCAAGGTCCTCGCATACTGGGAACTCGGCAAACCGCGCCTTTCTGGGATGGCCGTGTTTGCGGTGATTGCCGGCGCCTTCATGGCGTGGCCCTCCCCGCGTTCGCACCCGCCGTTGGACCTGCTCGTCATGACGACGACCGGTACCTTCCTCGCCGCGGTTGGGGCGGCGGCGCTCAACATGTATCGCGAACGCCATCTCGATCCGCTGATGCATCGCACGCAGGGGCGACCTCTGCCGACGGGTCGGTTGAAGCCGGGCCAGGTGCTCGTCTTCGGCAGCGTCGCAGCGTGCTTCGGCGTGTTGCTCGTGCTGGTCGGCGCAGCGCCGCTGCGCAATGACGGTTCGCGTTCGGTCGGCGACTTCAATTGGACAGCGGCGTGCCTTTGCGCACTGATCGTCGTCAGCTACGTGCTCATCTACACGCCGATGAAGGTGCGCACGCCGCTCAACACGCTCGTCGGCGCGATCCCCGGCGGCTTGCCGCCCGTCGTCGGCCACGCCGCGATCACCGGCCATTTGGCGCTGCCCCAACTGGCACTGTTCGCGATCCTGTTCTGCTGGCAGATCCCGCACTTCCTCGCCATCGCCTGGCGCTACCGCGAGGACTATGCCCGGGCCGGCATGCGCATGCTGCCGGTCGTCGACCCGACCGGTCATCGCACGGCCATCATGATGCTGCTCTACGTGGCCGGCCTCGGCATCGCCAGCATGGTGCCGTTCTTGACTCGCATGGCGGGCGAACGGTACGCCGTCGCCGCCGTGCTGCTCGACACCCTGTTCTTCGTACCCGTGCTGTTCGCCGCACTCACGCGCCGCGACGATGCGATGCGCATGACGTTCATCACTTCGATCATCTACCTGCCGCTGTTGCTGTTGGCGATGGTCTGGGACCGCATATGAGCGACCAGATCGCGATCTCCGCGCAGGACGTCTCCTTCAGCTACGGCGAACGGCGCGCGCTGCAGAGCACGTCCTTCGAAGTGCCCAATGGCAAGGTGCATGGCTTCCTCGGGCCCAACGGTTCGGGCAAGTCGACCCTGTTCAAACTTCTGTCGACGCTCGTGCCACTGCAACAGGGACGCGTCTCGATGTTGGGGCTCGACCTCGGCACGCAAGCGGCGGCGATCCGACGGCGGCTCGGCGTGGTGTTCCAGTCGCCTGCCGTCGACAAGAAACTCAGCGTGCGCGAAAACCTGCACTACGGCGGCCTGCTGCTCGGGCTCTCCGGTCGCACGCTCGGCGAACGCATCGACGCGATGCTCGCCGCCGCCAACCTGACCGACCGCGCGCGCGACCGCGTCGAAGAACTGTCGGGTGGCCTGCGCCGCCGCGTCGAGTTGGCCAAGTGCCTGCTCGCCCAGCCGGAGCTCGTGCTGCTCGACGAAGCGAGCACGGGGCTCGATCCCGCGGCGCGTCGGGACATGTGGGCGGTGCTGCGTGCACAGCCCGGCATCACGGTGTTGTTCACGACGCACCTGATGGACGAAGCGCAGGAGGCCGACCGGCTCGTGCTGCTCGACCAGGGCCACATTGTCGCCGCGGGCCGGCCCGCGGATCTCATGCGCGAAGTCGGTGGCCAGGTGCTCGAGATCGAGGCGCATGACGCCGACGCTCTGGCCGGCGAACTGCAGCAGGCGTTCGGCGTGTCGGCGACCGTCGTCGAAGGCATGCTGCGCATCGAGGGCGAAGCGGTGCACGAACTCGTGCCCAAGGTCATGCAGCAGTTTGGCGCGCGCGTGCAGCGACTGCAGCTCGCGCATCCGTCGCTGCAGGACGTGTTCTTGCGCAAGACGGGCAAGCGCTTCGTCGTCACCGAACCCGATGTCGGGCCCAAGAAGGGTCGGAGGAAGCGCTCATGATGCGTGCCGTGATGGCTCTCTGGCACCGCGAGATCGTGCGCTTCCTGCGCGATCGTCCGCGGCTCACCGGTTCGCTGCTGCAGCCGATCGTCTTCTGGCTCTTGTTCAGCGGTGCTTTGCACGGCTCGTTCAAGCCAGGTGGCATGGACTACGGGCAGTACTTCTTCGTCGGCACGTTGGCGATGATCACGCTGTTCACGGCGATCTTCGCGACGATCACCGTCATCGAGGACCGCAAGGAAGGGTTCCTGCAGGGCGTTCTCGTTTCGCCGGTGCCGCGCAGCGCGATCGCGCTCGGCAAGATCCTGGGCGGCGCTTCGCTCGGCATGCTGCTCGCGGTGATCTTCCTGCTGCTGGCGCCGCTCGCCGGGGTCGCGTTGTCGTTCGAGAGCGTGGCGCTCGGACTCGTCGTGCTCGCCGTGCTCTCGATCGCCGTGACCGGGCTCGGATTTTCACTGGCGTGGATCATGGATAGTACGGCCGGCTACCACGGCGTCATGATGCTGTTCTTGATGCCGATGCTGCTGCTGTCGGGCGCTTTCTTTCCGATGGAGGAAGCGCACCCGCTGCTCAGTTGGGTGCGATTCGTCAACCCGATGACCTACGGCGTCGGCGCGCTGCGCCACGCGTTCCAAGGGCAAGTCGCGGGCGTGCCGTCATTCGCAGTGTGTGCGATGGGCACGGTGGCGTTCGCCGTCGCGACCTTCTTGCTCAGCACGTTCGTGGTAACGCGGCGCCGCGCCCGCGACGCGGTCTAGAACTCCTCATGCTCGCCGAATTCGACTTCCGAATGCTCGCCGACGTCGATGCGGTGCTCAACGCGATTGCGTTCGTGCTCATCTGCGCGGGTCTCGTCGCCATCAAGAGCGGCCACATCGAACTGCACAAGAAGCTCATGCTGTCGGCGGTCGGGGTGTCGGCGCTCTTCTTGATCAGCTACCTGACCTACCACCTCAACGCGCCTCCCGTGAAGTTCACGCGCGAGGGTTGGATCCGGCCCGTCTACTTCGCACTGCTGATCTCGCACGTCGTGCTCGCGGTCGTGCAGGTGCCGCTGATCCTGCGCACGGTCTACCTCGGGCTGAAGGACCGACGCGTGCAGCACAAGAAGTGGGCGAAGGTGACGACGCCGATCTGGCTCTACGTCTCGCTCACCGGCGTCATCGTCTATGTCATGCTGTATCGCATGTAGCTGACGGCGCGCGTCGGAGCACATTTGACCGTGTTCCAACGCGCCGCGATGCGCTACCTCACCTCGCCGACACCGCCGTTCGACAGCGTCCACAGCCCACCAAACTCGAAGGCTTGGTTGTACAGCCGTTCGCCGGCCAGCGTCGGGGTGTTGGGGATGTTGAAGCTCCACTGCGCAGTGCCTGCGACAGGCACGAGCAACTGCGCCAGATCGGGGCTCGCGAGCAGCGTGCAACCGGTGGCGAACTCGGGCAGCAGCAGCGGCAGGTTCAACTGACTCAGGCCCGTCAGCATGAACGGAAAGCCCGGGCCGACGTTCTGCACGGCGAGGGCAAACGTGCCGCCGATGGCCGGCAGACTGACGAGCTGCAGCACAGGCGCACTCGGGCCATTGGTGCAGCCGGACCCGTAGCTCATCCAAGTCGGTGCCGTGCACTGGATGTCGTCGATGCGGAAGGCGTCGAGCGCGGCTTCGGTGACCGAGTTGTTGGGGTTGTCCGCGACCGAGTAGCGCAGCACGAAGAGGTTGGGCGTTGCGAAGTAATCGCGCACGCGCATCTGATGCGCGACCCAGCCAGTGAACGGCCCGAGATCGGAGACCACGACCCAGTTGACGCCGCCGTCGTTGGACGCTTCGACGACCAGGCGATCGTCGTTGTCGTCGTTCGCAAACCACAGTGCGTAGTGCACGACGGGATCGAGCGCCGCACCGAGCGACACCACCTCGGTGAGCAGCCGCGTGGGGCCGCCGTCGACGTCTTCGTTGGCCACGTTGCCGGTCACCCAGCACTGGCCGCTGCCGTCGAAGTCGCTGGCCGGGCCCCGCGGATCGATGGGCGTTCCACGCACCCAGGCTCCCGTGGTGAGCGCGGTGTTGATCACGGTCCAGCCGGGCGGGGCCGTGTTGAAGTTGTAGTTGCGCAGCGTCGTCAGGCCGTTGGCCGCGACGGCCGTGTGCACCGATGCAGGGGCATTGGCGGGGTCGGTATGCGTTGTGACGTTCGTGTCCTGCGCGCTGAAGTAGAACGACACCAGCGAACCGCAGAACGTGGCTGGCACGCTCGCATCGAACGTGTTGGCGTTGACGGCGGTGGGGATCAGCGTCTGGAACGCGCCACCGGTCGACACGTGGAAGCGCACGCTGCCGGCCAACAAGGGAACCGTGCCACCGATCTGCACGCGGATCGTCGAGGTGCCATTGGGCGCCACGACAGTGGGCAGACCCGGCACGTAGGTGAACGTCAGGCCAGGGCACGCACAGACGCCGATCGGGTTGGCCAGCGCGGCCTGCAAGCCTGGGTGTTGGCTGGCCGTGCCGTTGTTGGCGCCTCCTGTCGCGGTGCAACCGCCGTGCGTGTGGATGCCGATCGCTTGGTTGGTGCCGTCGATGAAGACGGGCGAGCCCGAGTTGCCACCCGTGGTGTCGACCGCGTACTGGATCGTCGTGCCGAACGTGCTGCTGTACGGACCGGTGTGGGTCTTCTGCACGAGGTACCACGTCGGCGAGACCGGCGCGGTCGTCGAGCCGTTGCCGGTGACGCGGATGGTCTGGCCCATGACGGGAGGTGCCGCGGGCAGCAGATCGAACGCCTGCCCGCCGTTGGCCTGGAACGGCAGCAGGCCCGTCGTCGAGTTGGGAAACACGCCGAAGTAGGCGAAGTCGTTGCCAGTGCCCTGGCCACCGTTGCCCTGCAGTGACGAGGGGTCGACCGCGTACTGGTCTTGCGGGCCGGGATTCTGGATCGCCCCCGAAGACGTCGACAGTGGCACGTTGAACTGCACGGTTTGCAGGCCGCCACCGCAGTGTCCCGCCGTCAAGAAGCAGTGATTGCAGTCGTTGATCAACCACACCGTGCAACCGACCGGCAGCACGCGCGCCAAGCGTTGGTCATTGCTGAGCACGCGGTCGTCGACGCTGCCGCAGATCGTGTCGGGCATGGCGGGCAGGATTGGACCTGCGATCACGTCGCCGATCATCAGGCGGTTGTCGCCCGTGCCCGGTTGCGCCAGCAGTTCGACGAGCACGCTGTCACCGTTGAAGTAGGCCGAAGTGTCCTGCCACTGGTCGATGTGCACGAGGTGCTGCGTCTGGCGCTGGCCGTCGAGCAGCGATGTGAGGCGCAGGAACGAACCGTTTGAGCCGGGCTCGCGGCTGCCCGACAGCAGCACACCCGCGTACGTGAGGCGCAGCCACGCCGCGTTGGGCACCGAGACCACAGTCGACCAGACGACGTCGGCCATGCCGCGCAGGGCGGGGGACCTGTTCTGATTGGCGACGAGGCCCGAGTCGATACCGACGAAGTGGTTGGTGCTCTGCGCTGGTTCGGCTTGGGCGGTGGTGATCGAGAGGAACGCAAAGAACGTCGCTAAGGACGCGGCGAGACGAAGGTGTCGTTGCATGGGGGGACGAGCGGGGGGCGCGAAAGATCCTAGCAGCGGGCCTGGCCTCACGCGGGCACCGACCAAAAAGGGTTGCACCCGGCGGCGATGTGCGATGCACAGAGCACGTTGGCGCCAGCCGTTCTCAGCCGGCATCCTTGCGCTCGTCCACCGACACCCATGCTGCACACCATCCACATCCAGAACCTGGCGCTGCTCGAGCGCGCCGAGATTCGTTTGGCCGAAGGTCTGACCGTCGTCTCGGGCGAGACCGGCGGCGGCAAGTCGCTGCTGATCACGGCGCTCAAACTGCTGCGCGGCGAGAAGGTGCCCGGCTCGCTCGTGCGTCACGGTGCCGACGAGCTGCAGGTCGACGGCGAGTTCCGACTCGGTCAGGGCGAGCGCAGCGCTATGGTCGCGCGCCTCGTCGAACAGCTGTGCGGCGGCGCGATCGAAGACGACCTACTGCTGGTCACTCGCATCGTCGACCGCCAGGGCAAGACGCGCGTTCGCATCGGTGGCAAGCCGGCGACGTTGACGGCGCTGCGCGAGCTGGGCGCCCAGCTGCTGGAGATCCATGGGCAGGGCGACTCCCGCGCGCTGATGCGGCCCGAGATCCAATGTGAGACGCTCGACGCGTTCGCGGGCACCAGCTTGCTGCGGCGCGAGTTTGCGACCTTGCTACAAGCCGCGCGGGCGCTGCGCGATCGGCTGCAGGCTCTGTCCCAAGGCGAACGCGAACGGCGCCAACGGCTCGAGTTCTTGCGCTTCCAGCACGCGTCGATGACGGAGCTTGGCCTTCGCGAAGGCGAAGTCGCCGAGCTCGAGCAAGAGCATCAGGTGCTCAGCAACCTCGACGAGATGCGGCAGCAGCTCGACGAAGCGCTCGACGTGCTGCAGGACGGGGACGGCAACGCCGCCGACCAACTGGGTCGCGCAGTCAAGGCCGTGCAGCAGGCCGCCGCGATCGACCGCCGCCTCGAAGACGCCGCTGAGCAGATGGGGCAGATCGAAGAACTGGTCGCCGACGTCTGCCGCAAGCTGCAGTCGGGTCAGGCGCGGCTCGAACTCGATCCGTCGCGCTTGCAAGCCGTGCAAGAACGGCTCGACGAGATCCACGCGGGACTCAAGCGCTTTGGCCCGAGCGAACAGGACCTGCGCGACAACCTCGCGAAGGTCACCGCCGAGTTGGCGACAGCCGAAGACGGCAACGCTGATCCCGAACAGCTCGCGGGTGAGCTGCGCGCTGCGACCGAGGCGGTGGCTGTCGTCGGCCGCAAGCTCGTGCGCGCGCGAGCGAAGGCGAGCAAGCCGTTCGGTGTGCGCATCCAGACCGAGCTGAAGGACCTCGGCATGCAGCACACCGAGGTGCGCATCGCCATGGCCGGTGAGTTCGCCAGCGAGACGCTGCTCGCGCAGGCGACCGAATACGGGCCGGTGCCGGTCGACTGCGAGGTGCGCATCAACC
>JBDSBS010000589.1:0-2710 GCA_039921435.1 Planctomycetota bacterium
GTCGAAGAAGGAGGCCGAATTCTACGCGTCGCGCCTCGAGAAGATGCGCGAGCTCTACAAGGAGAACTATCCGCTCGACGAGTCCGGCCTGCGGGCGATCATGCCCGATCCAGCGTCGATCCCGAGCATCAAGGGACCGATCACGGGCGAACCGAAGAAGCCGGCGGCAGCCACGACCGAGGCCAACGAGCCGCCCGAGCCTGAACCGCCCGCAGCCTTGCGCGAGCCCTACTCCGTGTTTCGGCTGTGCTCGACGTACGAGCAGTTCCAGAAGTACGGCCAATCGCCCCCCGGTGTCGTCGGTTGGTTCTCACCATCCAGCAAGGAGCTCGTGGTGTTCCTTGGCGGTGACCAGATGATGGGCAGTGGTGCGACCGAAACGGTGACCTACCACGAGGGTTGGCACCAGTACGGCGACTTCTACTTCAACCACCCCGATGCCAAGAAGCACGTCTCGCTGCACCGCTGGTTCGACGAGGGCCACGGCGACTACTTCGGTTCGTTCCGATGGGGGTCGACCGGCTGGAAGTACGTCGGTTCCAAGATGCGTTACGACGACTGCAAGCAGATGGTGCGCGCCGGCGACTACGTGCCGTGGAAGGAGATCGTCAAGTGGGATCGGCGCCGCTTCTACTCGGGCCGCGCGCCCTACTACTATGCGCAGGCCTTCTCGATGATCGACTTCCTGCGGCGCGGCCAGAAGCTCGGTCGCGGGTGGGACGAGCGCTACGCGGGCATCCTCGACATGTATCGCAAGGTCATGCTCGTGCACGGCGACGAGGATCTGGCAGTCGACACGGCGTTCCGCGAGTTCAAGGACGAAGACTGGAAGAAGGTCGAGGAGGCTTGGAAGGCCTGGGTCAGTAGCTCGCACTTCGAGAACGGTCGGTAGGTCGTTCGGGCCGCGTTTGGCTCTTTGCACCTGCGCCGCGGGGCCAGGTTCCCCTTCGAGGTTCGTTGCCC
The DNA here is from genome assembly GCA_039921435.1 of Planctomycetota bacterium. GTDB lineage: Bacteria > Planctomycetota > UBA1135 > UBA1135 > UBA2386 > DASVAL01. The sequence continues at coordinate 964 of JBDSBS010000589.1, forward strand.
GAACGAAGTCATCAGGAGACCGCCATGAAGCGCGCCAAGATGTTGGTGTCCCTCGCCGCCGCACCGCTCGGCGCCGATCGAGCTGGGTTCTCACGAACCCCATCACATTTGCCGCGACCGCGGCTCACGGCGTTCTTGGCGCCACGTCGGCAGGGCTGACTGCAGGGGCCTGCATTGTCGCTTCGAAGGCAGTATCTTCGTCGTTCCGAGGAGAACGTGGACCATCCCCTGACCCAAACGTGGGAACTCGTGCAGAAGGCGCAGGGCGGCGACGGCGACGCCTTGAATCGGCTGTTCCAGCGCTACTACGAGCGCGTGCGCCGCTCCGTGCGCGCGCGCATCGGCAGTCGGCTGCGGTCGCGCATGGAGACCGATGACATCCTGCAGCCGACCTTCGCCCAGGCGTTCAAGAACTTCGATCGCTTCGAGATGCGCCACGAGGGCAGTTTCTTGCACTGGCTCGCCGAGTATGCCGAGCGGCAAGTGCACGACGCGGCCGACCGCGAGAATGCCAAGAGGCGCCGGCCGCCGGCCGGTCAGCAGAGCCTCGACGACGACACCGGGGACGCGCCGCTGCAGGTGGCTGGTTCGGGGGTCGAGCCCCTGGACCAGGTAGCCAGCAACGAACGCGAGGCGGCTGTCGAGTCGTGTCTGGACCAGCTGCCGGGACACTACCGCCGAGTGATCGTGCTGCGCGACTACGACGGCCTCGAGTGGAGCGAGGTCGCCGAGATCTTGGCCAAAAACACCGAATCGGCCGCCCGCGAGCAACACCGACGGGCCCTGCTCGAGCTTGCGAAGCTGCTGCAAAAGCGCGGGATCGGTCCAGAGACACCGTGATCGACACGCTGGCCCACATGCTGGGCAACACAGTGAGCCTCTGGTTGCGGGCAAGGCCCGCGTTGGGCCACCGCGGGAAGTTCTTGCTGCGCTGCCGACAGCGTTTCCCCTCGGTGCGGTGAGCCATGCCACAACCCGAACGTCCCCCGAGCGTCGACGACCTGGCCATGGAATACCTGCGCGGCGCCGAGCAGGGACGACCGCCCGACATCACAGCACTGGCCGCGCGATTGCCCGATGCAAGTTCCCGCTGCGAGCTGCGCGCGCTCGTCGAAACAGCCGAATGGGCGTGTGCGGCGTTCCCCGAGCCGTTTCGGCCCGGCGCTAGCATCGGCGGGCGCTACGTCCTGCTCGAGCTTCTCGGCAGCGGCGGCTTTGGCAAGGCCTGGCGCGCCAAGGACGAGCGGCTCGGTGGCGAGGTGGTGCTCGAACTGTTCCACTCGCTCATGGAAGGAGCCGCTCTCGATGCGCTGCTGTTGCGGGCGCGGGACACGCTGGCCCGTTTGTCGCATGCGCGCGCGGCCCAACTGCGCGACAGCGGTTGCCACGGTGACACGCGCTTCTTGGTGCGGGAGTTCGTGCCTGGCCAGACGCTGGATCGCGTGTTGGCGAGCCTGCAGACTCGCGGGCAGGCGAGTCCGGAGGCAGTCGCGGCGGTGCTCGGCGAGGTGCCGACCGGTGAGAACGGGACCTGCGAAGGTGCTTGGTATCGCGCTGCCGCGCGCACGACGATGAGCATCCTCGAGGTTCTCTGCGCGGCGCATCGGCGTGGAATCCACCACGGCAATCTCAAGCCCGGCAACGTGCTGCTGCGCGAGAAGCACGGGCCCATGGTGCTCGACTTCGGCCTTGCCGATCTCGTCGAGCTTACCGCCGTGACACGCACGGGACGCATGTTCGGCACGAT
>JBDSBS010000590.1:0-6704 GCA_039921435.1 Planctomycetota bacterium
GACAAGGTGACGCTGCGCGAGATCAAGAACTGCGCGGTGCACGTGCACGAGAAGATCTGCAAGCAGGACAAGCCCGAGCTGAAGTTCCCCGACCGCTCGCTGAAGAACGCGCGCTACGACAAGAAGGACGGCTACTTCGTCATGGGCCGCTCGCGCGTCGAACGCACGCTGACCGTCAACACCGTGAAGTCGTTCACGCAGACGCTCAAGATGATGGCGCTCAGCAAGCAGCTCGTGGACGAGGACGACTTCGCGACCAAGCGAGAGGCGTACTACGTGTCGAAGAACTGGGAGGAAGCGAAGTTCGACGAGCAACCCGAGTCCGACGCGGCGATGGACGACATCGAGGCGCTGTTCTCGCTCGAAGGCGTGATGCGCGAGCACCTGCGCTTCAAGGCCGACGAGCACGGTGGCAAGGTCGCCGGCCAGCTCGTCGTGCTCGATCGCGACCGCGAGTCGGGGCGGCCCCTTCGCATCGACTGCACGGGTTTCGGTTCGGGCGCCTACTCGATCCCTTCATCGGTCGAGCACCTCGGCTTCGAGACCAAGGCGAAGTTCGTGCTCGTCATCGAGACCATCGGCATGTTCGAGCGCCTCTCGCAGCACAACTACTGGAAGACGGCCAACTGCATCCTGATCGGCACCGCCGGTGTGCCGACGCGCGCGACGCGCCGCTTCGTGCGCAAGCTTTCGGACGCGCACAAGCTGCCCGTCTACGCCTTCAACGACTGCGATCCGTACGCCTTCAGCAACATCTACCGCACGCTCAAGGTCGGTTCCGGCAATGCCGTGCACTTGAACCAGTTCTTCTGCGTCCCGCACGCGCACTTCCTCGGCGTGACGCCGCAGGACATCCTCGACTACGACCTGCCGACGCACGACCTCAAGGAAGTCGACAAGAAGCGCGCGCAGGACATGATGAAGAACGACCCGTTCTTCCAGGCGCACAAGGAATGGCACAAGGCCATAGACATGATGCTGAAGTCGGGGCAGCGCGCGGAGCAGCAAGCACTCGCCAAGCACGGGCTCAACTTCGTGATCGACGAGTACCTGCCGGAGAAGCTGAAGAGCCCGGGCAAGTTCTTGCCGTAGCGGGCGGTGCTGGCTCGGCCACTTGTCGACGCCTCACCTCCCTCAACACGCAAAAGAGCAGTCGACGCCGCGCCGTTGCCTATTCTGCTTCCGCCCGCACCCGCACTCCGTTCTCGTCGATGATCGGGAGCTGACCCCTGGGTGATCGATCAGACAGCATCTGCGAGGCGTGCTCGAGCACTTCGAGCAGATGCTGCGTGTCCTGGCGGACAAGGCGCATGACCAGGCAGCTCGACGACTTCGCGTGGCAGGTTCTCATCGACCTCGACGCGCCGCGTTCCCGCCATCTCAGGCCGCGCCTGGCAGGAATGGCAGGATCTGCTCGCGGGCCAGTTCCGCCGCGTAGCTCATCGCCGCTTGGATGTCCTCGGGCACGAAAGACGGGTAGCTCGACAGGATCTCCGCGGCGGTCCTCCCCACCGCGAGGTTGTCGAGCACCACCGAGACCATGATTCGCGTGCCCTTGATGCAGACCCGTCCGTGGCACACGTTCGGGTTGGCCGTGATGCGGTCGCGCCAGTTCATCAAGTCAAGTTCCCAGGATCCCTGGTCGTCGGCCAGCCCCGGATCCAACGCATAGGTCGTTTCTGCTGATGTCGTCATCAGGTGACGGCACGCGCCCGGGGTTGCCTATCCTCGTCATCGAATGAGCCGCCCCACTTCCAACCAGTGCCTCTTCGTCGCGGTGTATCCACCAGACGAGATTCGTCGCGCGATGGTGAAGGCGCTGAACGACGTTCGAGTACCAGAGGAAAGGGGTGATCTTCTGCATCGGCCTCCTCGACGGACGCCCCCACGTTCAAAACCGGAACGGCAGGCGCAAGAAGTGCAACTCGGGTCGCCGCGGTGAGACCGACAGCGGTGTGGGTCCCATGCCCCCATCGTAGGCGAGGTCGAACAACACGTCCCATTGCACAAAGCGCGGTTGATTGGCCGCGACCCACGCTCGCAGATTGGGGTCGTTCAGATCGTGCACGAAAGACTGCTCGCCAGCACTCGGGTAGCGGCCGACGAGTGGGTTCGTGCTGTTGGGGTTCGTGTGGAACGCGAAGCCGAAACGCACATTGGCCGACGGCACCGCGTTGGCGGCCCCTGGCGGCACTCGCCATGGCAGGCCGCTGTTGCCGTTGGTGACGATGTCGAAGAAGCGCGCGACGATGCGCAGGTGGGTCGCGTTGCTCGGCAGCATTTGATTGCCAGGTGCGACGAGCAACTCCAGGCCATCGTGTGCGAGGATGCGGAATCCGGCGAGGCGCGCGCCGGCAGTGGCGAGCTCGGCCTCGTACGAGACGAATCGGTTCGCTGGTCCCGGCAGCGGTGACACAACGCGTAGTCGATACGCGGGTGCACCGACGAAGGTGGCGTTGCTCTCAGCGCTGGCCAGCGCGATGAGCGGCACAACGGTCGGCGCGTCGACGCCCACGCCGTTCGCCCCTTGCGACACCCACTGTGCGAAGCCAGCGGCATCGAGGCCTGCGAACTCGAAGCGGGGTCCGACCTCGGCACCATTGGCGACCACGAGTCCACGCGCAAACGCATCGGGTGCGTTCACCGCGCGTCGATCACTTCGACCGGTGTCGATCCAGCGGGAGCGGGCCCGCGACCGCGCGCCGAACGGCACGGGCAGCAGGACGGGAGCTGGACGGATGTCGCCCTCGTCGTCGCCGATGCCAGTCGGTTGCCCGAAGTCATCGAGGCCGATCCCGTTCGCATCGGCGAAGCCTCGCCACGCCAGTAGTTGTCGCTTCGCGGCCGCGCCGAGCAGGTTCGGCAGCGTCGGGATGGCGAGGGCGCCTGGCAGATAGAAGTAGATGCTGTCGTCGAGGCGCGTGTTGGTGCCATCGCTGTTGTCGCCGCCTGGCGCCATCAACTGCACGATGCCCATGCCGCCCAGGCCGCCGACAGGCTCGGTGTCGTACATCGCACCGGGCAGCATCGACGCCCCCGATGCGGGGTACTTGCCGGCGACATAGACGGCACCGAACGTGCCCGTCTTGCACACGCCACCATCGGCCGAGATCGCGAACGAGTAGTCGTTGCCGACGAAGGGGCCGCCACTGCCAGAGCCGTAGACGAAACGATTCTGGGCGACGCTGCCGTGCGCTTCGATGCGGATCGCCTTCGCCGACATCAACACGACCATGCCGCCGGCACCACCACCACCGCCGCCCGCTTCGCCGCAGGCCCCACGCATGTCGCCGCCGCCGCCGTGGCCACCGTCGGCAACGATGCTGCCCGTGTGCGTGATCCAGATCTCGTCGAGGGCCTTGATGACCACGACGCCGCCGCCACCACCACCGCCACCGCCCTGCGGGTCGGCAGCCGGGTTGTTGCCGGCCAGTGAACAGTCGAGCATCGGCGAAGCGTCACCGCCCCCGCCGCCGCCGCTGCCGCCAACGGGCAGCGCCAGCTCGCCCACGATGCGCAGGTTGCGCCGCAAGTCGATGCCGCTGCCCCAGAAGTCATTGTCGCTGCGCGCATCGACGAAGACGCGGTCCCCGGGTTCGCCGCCGAGCAGGAAGGCTGTGCGCGCACCACTGCTGCCGCTGCATCCCGAACCGCCGAAGCCGAGCTTCTGCTGGAACGCGGTGCCCGCGGTCGGTGGCGTGTTTGGCTGGATGTTCGCCGGCGATGCACCGCGGTAGTTCGGATCCCCTTGCGTGGCGAGCGTGCCGCCACCGCCACCCGAGCCGCCGCCGGTGCCGTTGTAGCCGGTGCCGGTGTAGCAACCCGTCGTACACGCCAGATAACCGCCGCGGCCGCCCGTGCCAGCGACCTGCCTGGCACCCTGTCCCGTCGAACCTCGCGGATTGCGAACGGTGAGGCCCGGCGACCCCGAGCCACCGTTGCCACCACCGCACACACCGACGCCTCCCGGCGAATCGAAGGGGCCGACGAGGTACTGGCCGAAGGAAGGAGCCCGCGCACCATCACCACCCCGCACCGACAGCGTGCCGCCGATCGTCACCTTGCCGTTGCACAAGAAGACCAGCGGGTTCTGCCCTCGGCCGATCACCGTCGCGCCAGCGGGGATCACCACATTGCGGTAGTAGAACACGCCGTCGGTAACGGGCACGGCGGCCCCCGTGCTCGACGTCACGAAGCTGAGGTTCGTGTTGAGCACGGTCTCGCCCCAGCCCGGCAGGAAGTCCGACGTCGTTGCGTTGCCATCGAAGTCGAACCCAGCCCTCACGTAACCGGAACCGACTTCCGCCGGCGCTTCGGCAAAGATCGCATTCGGATCCACGTGGCTGCTGGCATCGAACTGCTCGACGATGCCGTTCCATTGCTGTTGCCACGCAGCTGCGGTGCGGAACGTCCCGAAGACGCGATCGAACGAGCTTGCCCCCACATTCGATTCCCCGGCGATGTCTTCGAGCCCAGCTTCGACGATGGCGCGCACAGTCGCGTTGTTGGGCAGCACACCGACAGGCCGCAGCACGATCGTGGCGCCGTTCGCGTCATTGCGTTCGATCTCGACATCGGCGGGGATCCACGTGAACTCACCCGCAGCGTTGTCGCGATCCGCGTACTCGAGGAACACGCGACCTCGCTGGCTGACGTCGCGCACGAGTGGGTCGGTGTCGAGATCCACCGGCACGTTGCTTGGCGACGGATTGAGCGCCTGGTCGAGGTGCAACCGCACCTCGAGCGGTGGCGCGCCAAACAAGCCGAGCGGCACGTCGTCGAGGCTCGCGGCGATGGAAACGTCGAACGCGGTGCGCCGCGGACCACCTGGCAACGGATTGCGAAACAAGTCGGCCGAATTGGGGCCAGTCGGGGTGTTGAACGAGAACCGGTACGTGGCCTGCAGGCCGCCGCCAGTGAGGTCTCGCACGACCGCACCCGATGGCTGCTCGCCACCTGGCAGGGTCACCTCGTAGGTGCGCCCAGGACGAAACCCGCTCGTCGCGAACGCGCCGGAGGTCGGCAGCCGCGGCTGAAACGACAGTTGGTGGCCGTTGTCGCTCACCTGGAAGATGCCTGCGACCACTTCGTTGTTCGGTCGCCCACTGCCGTCGAGCGCTTGGAACACCACCGTCGACAGGTTGACCGAGCTCGGGTCGACCTCGTGTTTGAAGGTGATGCGCACCGGGTCGTTGAGGTACGCGACGTTGTCGTGCGCCGGTAGCGCGGAAAGCACGGCGAAGTCGGTCGAAGGCGCAACCGCGCCCGTCGTCGCGGAATTGTGGGAACAGGCGGCGGCCAGGCCACAAGAGATGATCACGGACGAACGGAAGAGAGAGCCGTTCTGCTGCATGGGATGTGCTCCGACGAGAGAGGGACGCAGATAGCCACCCGGATTCGCTCCGTAACCCAGGAGCGAAATCGCACACGTTCCCCTCATTCACCCAGGCGCTGGTGCACCACATGGCTTCCGAACCGCGACAGAACTGTGTCCGAAGAACCGCGAACACGCATACCAGTCGAGCCGCGTTCGGATCGGTGGCTAGGATGTACGCCCTCCCTCTCCCTTCTGTCTCCCTTCTGCCGCCCTGCACTCGCAATGAAGCACTTCTCCCTGCTCGCGTCTTTCTCGACCGCCCTGTTCGTTGTCGGCGCCCCGGCCGTCGCCCAGGACATGGTGGCCCTGCACAGCGTGACCATCGCCGCCAACAACGACGTCACTGTCGTCTACTCGAAGAACTTCGCTACGTGCGCGCACCTGCGCTCGAGCAACGCGGCCTGCACCACGTACGGACCGCTGACCCACGTCCAGAACCTCTTCTGCACGCAGGGCAACATGGTCTCCATCACCCAGCCGTCGACGGCGTTCACCGCCGGCTTCGGCGCGGGCATGTCGGTGTTCTTGGTGCACGGCAACAACTCCACTGTGCGCAGCGCGTGCACGACGGTCACGTGCAGTGGCACGTTCGGCATCGGCTGCGCTGGAACGACCGGCATCCCGGTGCTCGCTGCGACCGACGCGTGCCCACCGGCCGGCGGCAGCCTCGACCTAACGATCGCCAACGGTGCGATCGGCTCCCTCGCGGTGCTCGGGTTTGGCACGACGCAGTTCACGTTCCCGTTGTTCGGCTGCAACCTGCTCATCGGCGGACTGCTGGTCACGGGCGTCGTGCCGCTCGACATCGTCGGCGCCGGCAACCTGTCGCTACCACTGCCGCTCGGCAGCGGCGGATTCTCGCTCACGCTGCAGGCGTTTGTGCTCGACACGGGCGGACCGCAGGGGTTCTCGGCCACGAACGGCGTGCTCGTGCTGGTGCAGTAGCGCGACGCCGAGTGCGGTTCTCGGCCACGACCAGTGTGCTAGCGCCTAGACTTCTGCGCATGGTGGCAAGCACGGAACGCGCCTTCGCACACTTCGGCGCTCTGTTGTCGTGTCTACTCGCCTTGGCGAGTTCGGCCTCCGGTCAAGTCGTCGCTGGCCAAGTGCGCGGCTTCGACGACCAACCCGCGCGCGGCGTGGTCGTGCGCGTGTTCGACGGTGGCTCGCACCGCATCGGCGAAGTGCTGACCGACGAGGACGGTCGCTTCGAGTGGCTTGGCGAGCAAGCGATCGGCGCCATCGAGATCCAGAACGAAGGCGTCGTCGTCGTCAAGACCATCGCGAACGGCGGTGATCCGAAGGTGTTCGCGTCGTTCGCTGGCAC
>JBDSBS010000591.1:0-10183 GCA_039921435.1 Planctomycetota bacterium
GTTCGCTTCGAAGGGCGCACGATCGAGAACCTGCTCAAGAGCACGATCGCGCACGTCACGCACACGCTGAATCGCGACTTCTGTGTCAGCGTCTTCGTCGACAACGCTGGCATCATCCGCTTCGACGACGAAGACTCCGTCTGCATCAAGGTCGAGACGCACAACCGGCCATCCGCGATCGAACCATTCGGCGGCGCTGGCACCGGCGTCGGCGGCGTCATCCGCGACGTGCTCGGCACGGGCCTCGGCGCGCGCCCGATCGCGAGCACCGACGTGTTCTGCTTCGCGCCGCCAAACCTCGCGGCCGAGCAGGTGCCCCGCGGTTGTCTGTCGCCGCTGTCCGTGCTCAAGGGTGTGGTTGCCGGCGTGCGCGACTACGGCAACCCGATGGGTATCCCGACGGTGAACGGCAGCGTGCACTTCGACGAGAACTTCGTCGGCAACCCGCTCGTGTACGTCGGCAACATCGGCATCTTGCCGACCGCGCGCGCCATGAAGAAGGCAAACCTTGGCGACGTCATCGTCGCCCTCGGCGGTCGCACGGGCCGCGACGGCATCCACGGCGCGACGTTCAGCTCGCTCGAACTGCACACCGAGAGCGAGATGCTGAGTTCGGGCGCGGTGCAGATCGGTGATCCGATCACCGAACGCAAGGCCATGGACGCGGTACTGCGCTGCGCCGACGAGGACCTGTTCTCGTCGATCACCGACTGCGGTGCCGGCGGCTTCAGCTCAGCAGTCGGCGAGATGGCCGAGGGGCTCGGCGCCGAGGTCGAACTGGGCGACGCGCCGCTCAAGTACCAGGGCCTCGCACCGTGGGAAGTCTGGATCAGCGAAGCCCAAGAACGCATGGTGCTCGCCGTGCCGCCCAGCAGGCTCGAGCGCGTGCTGCAGGTCTGCCGCGAAGAAGCCTGCGAAGCGACCGTGCTCGGCCACTTCACGAACGAAAACCGCCTCGTCGTCAAGTTCGGCGGCACAGTGCACGCCGACCTCGACCTGCACTTCTTGCACAAGGGCCTGCCCGTGCGCACGCGCGAAGCGGTCTACGTAGCGCCGCAGCTCGCGGAACCGACACTGCCCGCCGAGACCGACTGCGGCCAGGCGTTGCTCGCAGTGCTCGCCGACTACGGTGTCTGCAGCAAGGAGTGGATCGTGCGTCAATACGACCACGAAGTGCAGGCCGGCTCGGCCGGCAAGCCGTTCTGCGGCGTGCGCGGCGACGGCCCGAGCGACGCGGCGGTGCTGGCGCCGAAGCTCGGTTCCCAGCGCGGCATCGTGCTCAGCAATGGCCTCAACCCGCGCTACAGCAAGATCGACCCTGCCGCGATGGCCGAATGCTCACTCGACGAAGCGATGCGCAACCTCGTCGCCGCCGGCGGCGATCCCGACTACACAGCCGTGCTCGACAACTACTGCTGGGGCAATACGCGCGACCCGCAAGCACTCGGCGAACTCGTGCGCGCGACCGAGGCGCTGTGTGCACTCGCGACTACCTACCGCACGCCATTCGTGTCGGGCAAGGATTCGCTGCACAACGAGTTTCGCGCCGGCGATCGCACGATCCGTATTCCGGGCTGCATCCTGGTGACGGCGATGTCCGTGATCCCAGATGTGCGACGGACCCTGACGAGCGCCTGCCAACACACCGGCTCGCTGCTCGTGCTGGTCGGCATCACGAAGGACGAACTCGGCGGCAGCGTCTACTACAAGACCAAGGGCCAACTCGGCGCCAAGGTGCCGCGCGTGGACCACAAGCTCGGCCGCGACGTGCTGCTCGGTTGCGCGCGCGCAATCGCGGCCCACTGCGTGCTGTCGGCGCACGATCTCAGCGAAGGTGGTCTCGCCGTCGCCGCCGCCGAGATGGCGATCGGCGGCAAGCTCGGTGTGCGCATCGACACCGGCGAAGTCAACGTCGAAGGTTCACTGCGGCCCGAGCAGATCCTGTTCAGCGAGTCGCAAAGTCGGCTGCTGCTCGAAGTCGCACCCGATCGCCTCGCGGACCTGCGCGCCAACCTGCACGAGGTTCCGTTCGCGGTCATCGGCGAAGTCACCAAGGCCACCGACATCGTCTTCCACCAGCGCGGCACCCCCATCGCCAAGCTCGCGCTCGCCTCTGCCGAACACGCGTGGAAGAGCCCACTCGACCTCGACGGCACGCTCGCCAAGGAGATCTCCCGATGAGTTCCCCCAAGGTCCTCGTGCTGCGCGCGCCGGGCATCAACTGCGAACGCGAGACCCACCACGCCTTCGCGCGCGCCGGCGGTTCGCCGGAGTTCCTGCACATCCACCAGCTGCTCGCCGACCCTGGGCAGCTCGACACGTTCCAGATCCTCGTCGTGCCGGGCGGCTTCGCCTACGGTGACGACATCAGCTCGGGCCGCGTGCTCGCGCAGGAGATGCGGCACAAGCTCGGCAACCGGGTCCTGCAGTTCGTCGAACGAGGCGGCCTCGTGCTCGGCATCTGCAACGGCTTCCAGGTGCTCGTGCGGCTCGGCCTCTTGCCGTGCACGCGCGACAAGCTCGAAGAAGAAGTGACGTTGACGCACAACCTCAGCGGCCACTACGAATGCCGTTGGGTGACGTTGCAGACGCAGACTTCGCGCTGCGTGTTCTTGCCGGCCGGACTCACCATGCGCTGGCCCGCAGCGCACGGCGAAGGGCGACTCATCGCACGCGACGCGGCGCTGCAGAACCTGCTTGTCAGCGAAGGCTACGCAACGGTGCTCTACGTCGACGCTGCGGGCAAAGCGACCGAACGCTATCCCGACAACCCCAACGGCGCGCCGCTCGGCATCGCCGGCTTGACCAATCGCACCGGGCGCGTGCTCGGCGTCATGCCGCATCCCGACCGCAGCTACCTGCCGACGCACATGCCGAACTGGCGGCGCACGGCCATCGCGCAGGGGCAGGGGCAACTGCCAATCGACGGCGACGGTATGGTGGTCTTCCGCGAGATGGTGAAGGTGGCCAAGGCCGAGGCGTGAGGCACGGCCCTTGGTGGCATTGCTGCCCGTCACCGTGACGATGCGGCCATTGGCATCGAGCACCATCAGCTGCGTGCCCTTGTTCCGCTCTGATCCTATTTCACCCGGAACACCCGGTGCTTCTTGTCGCCGCCCGAAACGAGATAGGCCATCAGATCTCTGAGCTCTTCGGCGTTCATCAGCGCGATCGTGCCCGGCGGCATCATCGAGACTGGCGACACCCGGACCGAGGTGACAAAGGCGGCGGGGCGCTTCTCGAGCTTGCCGAGGTCGTACGGGTTGCACGCGACGGCGATCTCCCGTTCGTTGCGATAGATGACGCGTCCGTAGAGCTGCTTGCCGTCCTTCAGCGTGACCATGCTGGCAACGTATTGCTCCGCGAGCGAGGCGCTCGGATCGCAGATCGCCGCCAGGATGTCGCCGATCGAGAAGCGATTGCCGAGCGACCCCAGGTCCGGGCCGGCGTAGCCACCATCGCCGGCGAAGCGGTGGCAGGCGATGCAGCGGCCCGCCGCGAACATGTTCTTGCCGTTCTCGTAGTCGCGGCCCTTCAGATCGTCTGCGAACAGTTTGGTCGCGGACGCGAGCGTCCACGCGCCGGGCGGCCCCTTGGGCATCGGCAGCGCGCTGAGGTCGAACGTCGCGACTTCACCGAGCAGCCAAGCCACCGCGGCGACGTCCTCCGGGGGCAGGTGCGCGATCGCGTCCTCGCGGATCGCACGGATGTAACCGGCGAAGCTCTTGCCGCCGCTCTTTTCGAGCGTCTCCTTGAGCCACGTGAAGAGGAACTTGCGGTCGTCGAGTGTCCAGCCGGACCGCACGCGCCGCAGAGCGTAGGCGTAGTGGATGTTCTGGCTGTTCGGCGTGTTGGCCATCGCTTCGAGGATGGCCCTGCCGAACTCGTGCCGCAGGAGCATCTGTTTGTCGTAGGTCAGCGCCTGCACCTTGGTGACCTTCATCAGGTCGATGGTCTTGCGCACGACGGTAGGGGCGTCGAGGTACGCGAGCACGCGGCACAGTTCCGCGTCGAGTTCCCGATCCTGCGCGGGAAAGAACGGATCGAGCTGCGCAACGATGGCATCGACGTCGGCCTGAACCGGCGCGTCGAGACGGATCAGGCAAAGCGAGTACGCGCGCAACAGAGCCAGGCGGTCGTCCCGTTCGAGATCGCCGAACGAGATCGCGAGCAGCTTCGCCGGCACCAGTGACGACAGCGCACCCTCGCCGTGGCGGCACAGCGCGATGACACCATAGATCACGGTGCGCGGATCGGTCTCGGCGAGCACGCGGTCGCGCCAGAGCGCCACGTCCTGGCACTCGATCGCCAGGCGCGCCGCGTAGCGGATGTCGCGGTCATCGTGCGATAGGTTGGGCCACGCGGCGTCGATCGCAGCGGCGCCGGCGTCGTTGCGGCCGTGGAATGCCTCGAGCCGGTGGCGCAGGTCGCGCAGCGCCTGATTCGCGACCATATGCTTCGCTGGGGCATCGCCAACGTCGCCGCCGACGTAGCAGACGCGATAGAGCTTCGAGGCGGTGTTGCGGCCACCGACGACGAAATACATGTTGCCGTCCGGTCCGAACCGCATCGCCGCGATGTTCAGCGGCGCGCCGCTGAGGAACTGCCGCGCCGTGCCGGTGTAGCTCGAGCCGCGCTCCTCGAGGTCGAGCGTGTAGATCGTTCCGAAGGTCCAGTCGCACAGAAACAGCTTCTCGCGGTAGTTCGCTGGGAAGCGCGAGTCGTAGCCAAAGCTGATCGCGGTCGGCGATCCCGGCCCGATGTCGACCACGGCGCCGTTGCTGTCCGGATAGTGATCGGGCCATTTCGCCGAGCCCGCGCGCCAGCCGAACTCGCTCGCCATTGTCACGTGCAGCACGCGCGTCGGCCGGTACCACGGACTGCCGATGTCGAACTCGAGGTCGGAGTCGTAGGTGAACAGTTCACCCTCGCGGTTGATCGCCAGGTCGACACAGTTGCGCATGCCGGACGCGACCATCGTCCATGCGCTCCCGTCGGGGGAGATGCGGCAGATCCACCCACCCGGCGGGCCAATGCCGACCGCGTGCCCCTGTGGGTCGGGCAGCGGGGAGAGCAGCGAGTCCACGGCCCAGACGGGCGGCTGCAGGCTCTGCACGCCGTCGGGCAGTCGCGAGTGGTTGCCCGAAACGAGATACAGCGCCTTGCCGTCCGCCGTCTGTACGATCGAGTGCGCCGAGTGCTCCCAGCCTGGATGTAGCTCCTTCAGCAACGTGAACTCGTCGTACATGTCGTCCCCGTCGGTGTCGCGGACCCGATAGAAGCCGCGCATCGTCGACATGTAGAGACTGTCATGCGCGTGCAGGAAGCCGAGCGCGCCGCTGACGATGCGGCTGCCCCAGCGCACCGGGACCGACGGGAATCCTGGTAACGGCTCGACCCGCACGGCGCCGGCGGGGTCTCCGGGCGGCAGCAGCGTGACGCGGAACACGCCCTTGTCGTCCTGGTCGGACACCACGAGGCGCCCTTTCGGGTCGAACGCCAGCGCGACCCACGAGCCCTGCGACTGCGGCACCGAGTAGAGCACTTCAGCATCGAAGCCCTCTGGCAGCGTGATCCCGGTGTCGGCATCGAGCACGAAGAGCGGGCGGTTGTCCGGCTGCTGGGCGACGAGCGCGTGGCTGACAAGGGTGAGGGCGAGCGCGTGGCTGGGTGTTCGCATGTCTGCGTTGTTCGTCGAGAGGACGACCTGAACGATCCCCGCGTGCCCTCGGCGGGTCAACCGCGATGCCGTGCTCACCGCGCCAAGCCTCTCGATGCGGCCGAGGTGCATGGGACGGCATGAACTCCATTGCTCCGATCAGCACCGGCTGCGGGCCGCAACGCGGCAGCAACGGCACCTGCAGGTGGCCTTCGTCGACCGCGACGGTTCGAGAGCGCCGCCCCGCAGATCAGAGCAGATCAGCCCGGCTACACCGTCGCGTCCCACATGCGCCGGATGAACGCACCACCCTCGCGATAGACCTCGTCCTTCGAGGGAAAAAAGTCTCGCCAGATGTGGATCGCCGCCGCGAACTCAGGGCTCGCTCGCGAGAACGACTCGATCGTCAGCCAGCCGTCGTAGCCGATCGCGTGCAGCGCCTCGAACGTCTCTTGCCAACGCACCTGGCCATGACCCGGTGTGCCGCGGTCGTTCTCGCTGATGTGCACGTGCGTGATGCGTTTGCCGCAGCCGAGGATCGAGGCGCGCGGGTCGCGCTCCTCGATGTGCGCGTGGTGCGTATCGTAGTTTATGCCGAACGACGCATGGTCGACCGCGTCGACGAGCGCAGACGCATCGGCGGCCGTCGTCAGCACGTAGCACTCGAAGCGGTTGAGGAACTCGGTGGCGAGTCGCACGCCGCGCGACGCCGCCACCTCGGCGGCCTCGCGCATGACCTCCGCGCACCAACTCTTCTCGTCGGCGGTCGGCCCCCGGCCCGAGAACTGCTTGTACGCCGAGTGAAACGGACCGGTCAACACCTCGGCGCCGAGCGTGACGCACATGTCGATCGCCCACTTCATGCGCGCGCTCGCAGCCCGCCGCACCGAAGCGTCGGGACTGACCGGGTTGCTCTCGGCGGTCATCGACGTCACGGCCGTGGCGCGCAGCCCGACCTGGTCGAGTTCCTTCTTCACGTTCGCGTAGTGAGCAACGTCACCTCTGCCGAGCGGGATCTCGACACCGTCGAAACCGGCCTGCTTCAACGCGGTGAACACCGGGAAGTGCGCTTCAGTGACGAAGTCGGTCCAGAGCAGCATGTTCATGCCGACCGCAGGCATGCGCTCGGGCTCGAGGCTACTGCGTGTGGTGCTGCAACCGGGCAGCACCAGAGATGCGCCCGCGAGGGACGCTGCGGCGAGCAAGTCGCGGCGAGAGGAATCGGGAGCGGTCATGGACTCCAGGGACGAGGAACAACAATCGCCACATCGTAGGTCGCGTTCGCGGTTTGAACCACGCTCCACTCTGTTCACGCACGGTGCTCAGCGCAGCAACTTGCTGAAGCGGTGGTAGGCCTCCTTGATGCAGCGACGGTTCGCGTAGTCCATCAAGAACAGGAAGGCGCGCGGGTTCTCGCTGAGGGCCGAGGCTCAGGAACTGGCGGTTGCCGCCGAAGTCGGCGAAGGCCAGCGTGTGCGCGTCCAGCACGCGGAGGAAGCCGCGCGGCCCGCCGCGATACTGGATGTAGGGCTGGCCGCCGGCACTCGCCGTGGCCAGGTAGAACATGTCCAGGTCGGCGAGGAAGGCCTCGAGCTCCGGGGTCACGTCGTTTGCCAGCCGCCTTCGCGCTCCATGCGCTCGTACCGGTGGCGCGAGCCGTGTGCGGCTTGCACCGCCTTCACGGCGGGCGTGAAGGCGATGTCGCTGGGGATCGGGTGGGACATGGGCGACCCTTCGCTCAACGCTGCACGCGGTCGTTCGAAGTTGGTTCGGTGATTCATGGTCCCAGTCAGGGTCACAGGGCGGGCGCCGCCGGGAAGTCGATGGCCGTGCCGGCGATGTGGTTGAAGTAGTTGGTGAACAGGTTGAGGGCGACGTTCGCGACGACGCGGTGGTGAAGTAGCCGCCGGCTATGACGTCACCGTTGGCCGCAGCAGCGACGCCATAGACGCCGCCATCGGTGCCCGAGCCAAGCGCGGACCAGACGCTGCCATCCCAGCTCACTGCAGCCCCCCAACTCGCCCTACCCACGCATCAGCCCGCGCAGCTCCGCATGCAGACGCCCGTTCGTCGCGAGCACCTGCCCACCAAACAACCAATCCTCGCCGCCCACCAGATCCGTCACCCGCCCACCCGCCTCGCGCACGATCACCGCACCTGCCGCGACATCGTAAGGCGCCAGATACAGCTCCCAGTACCCATCGTACACCCCCGCCGCCACATAGCAGAGGTCGAGCTCCGCCGAACCCAACCGCCGCACGTCGCGACACAGCGGCAGCACGCGCGCCAACCGCGCCGCATTGTCGTCGCGTCCGGGCTCATTGCGATTGTACGAGAAGCCCGTCGCGAGCAGCGCGTCCGCAACCTCACTCGTCGCCGACACAGCCAGCACCTGTTCGCGCCCATCGGCAAACACGCGCTTCGCACCACCACCCGCCTTCGCCACGAACGTCTCACCCAACGCCGGCGCGTGCACGACGCCGACCACCGGCACGTTGCGGAACGCGAGCCCGATTGCCACCGCGAAGAACGGCAGCCCGTGCACGAAGTTGGTCGTGCCGTCGAGTGGATCGACGATCCACGTCCAATCGGCGGCCTTGCTCGCCTTGCCCTCGGTCGTCAGCACCCCTTCTTCGGCGAGCACCGCGTGCTCAGGGAACGCCGCAAGCAACCCGCCGACGACGATGTGCTCGGCCGCTCGATCGGCCGCGGTCACAAGTTCGCGCCGCCGCCCCTTCGACTCGGGACGCTGAGACGTTTGGGGCCGATGCCGCAGCAGGTCCTGGCCGGCCAGCAGCGCCAACCGCATCGCCTCGTCGACAAACGGCTGCAGGTCGACGCCTGCCTCACTCATTGGCTCATTCATTGGCTCACTCATTGGCCTCGCTCATCGCGCCGGCTCCATCGCATCGATCGCCTGCACGATCTGTTCTTGCAGCGCCTTGAGGTCCTTGTTGAGCCCGTTCTGCTTCGGGTCGTAGTTCATGAGGATCGAGAACCACCGCACGGAGCCGTCCTTCCTTTCGACGAGCCCCGAGAGCGCCGAGGCGCCGCGGATCCAACCGGTCTTGGCTCGCACGCGGCCCACGAGGTCGGTGTGTGTGAAGCGCTCTTCGAGCGTGCCGCTCTTGCCCGCCACGGGAAGGCACTCGCGCAGCACGGCGCCACCGGGGCCGGTGCGGCTCGAGAACAGCTCGGCCGCGAGCAGGCCCGGCGTCAGCCGGTTCTCCTTGGACAGCCCCGAGCCGTCGACGAGCACGACGCCGACCGGGATGCCGCCGTGTTGCAGGATCACTTGTTCCTTTAGCGCCGCGAGCCCGCCGTTGAGACTGCCGTCGTGTTTGCTATGGTCCCCGAGCACGCGCAGGCACTGTTCGGCATCGAAGTTGGACGAGTCTTCGAGCATGCGCAGCACGGCCTCGCGCAGCTTGCTCTTGTGTTGGTAGACCAGGGTGTCGGCGGTGCTGCTCGCCGCACCGCCCACTGCGATGCCCGCCAACGCGAGCGAGTGCCGCAGCGCCGCTGCGAACCAAACGGCCGGGTCGCGCATCGCGCTGCGGACCGTCACGGGCGGCGCCTTGCGATAGAAGCTGCCGCGTACCTGCACCGCGTCGCCGACGTCCGAAACGCCGTAGGTCGCGCCCTTGGCGCGGTCGGCGATGTCGATCGACCCTCGCAGCGGCAGGTCGCATGGCGGTGCGACGAGGCGCACGTTCGCATTGCCGCTGCCGCCCCTGGCATCGATGCCGACGACGAGCGTGCCTTGCTCGAGCACGAACGGTCCCGTCGGCGCAGAGTAGTACGTGTAGAGCTGGTCCTGCGGCCAGGTCGCCGGCCGCAGCGGCCCCACGAACGTGCCGGGCAGCAGGTCGATGCCGGCGATCGCCTTGACGCCGAGCCGCTGCAGCGCTGCGGCGACGGCGCCAAAGACACGCTCGGGCGCGTTCGCGGTGTCGCGGATCCAGTTGGGATCGCCGCTCGCAGTAACCGCGAGGCGACCCTTGCGCAACTCGAAGCGCGTCGCGAACTCGTAGTCGGCGCCGAGGCCGCGCAGCACCGCGGCTGCGGTCAGCACCTTCATGTTGCTCGCGGGCGCGAAGGCCTCGGTGGCCCGGTGCCGGTAGAGCACGCGCCCTTCGTGGTCGCAGACGGCGACACCCGTCTGCGCGCCGAGCGCTTCGGCCGCCGCCACCGCCCGCTCGATCGAAAGGGCCAGCGACTGGGCCGGCGAGCGCGCCAACGCGCCACCGAGCCCGAGAACGACCATCACAATCCACGTCCGCCGCATGGTGCTGTGGATACAGCAAGCGCTGCTGTGTCGCCAGCCTGGGCTGCCTGGGCTCGAGCGGCTACGTTCTCGCCCATGCTGCTCGCCGCGCTGTGGTGCCTCTCGAGTTCCGTGCTCTTGCAACAGGCGCCGCCGATCCGCGCCGTCGTCGTCTCGGGCGCCAACAACCACGACTGGCAATGGACCGCGCCCGAGGTCGCCAACAGCCTCGCCGAGACAGAGCGCTTCCTGGTGAC
>JBDSBS010000592.1:0-7116 GCA_039921435.1 Planctomycetota bacterium
GGATCGCCGAAGCCGCGCAGAACGAGATCGCCGTGCAGCACACCATCGCGCACGGCACCACGAACGTGAAACTCGGTGGCCAGGCGATGCGCCGATCCGAGGCTCCCGAAGGCCACCGCGGTGCTGACTAGCTTCAGGTTCGAAGCCGGCGCGAAGCCACGATCGCCCGAGCGGTCCGCCAAGACCCGCCCCGCCGCGGCATCGACGACCACGATGCCCACGCGTCCCCCAACCAGGTCGTCGCAGCCGGCCAGCGCATCAGCGGCGGCGGCAACGGCTCGCACTTCGTGGTTCGTGGTGCAAGCGCCGGCCAGGCACAGAAACCCGGCGGCCAGGAGGCCACTCGTTCGGACCCTGCGGCTGCGAACGACCGCGCCCAGGCGGGGACAGCGCCAGAAAACATCACGCATGCTCGCCCATCGTGCGCAGCGCCGTCACCGGAACAAGGACCCAGCGCGAGAGCCTGATTGCTGGCGCCCACGCAGCGCGCGCGACCGCGTCAGAGCTTGCCGATGCGCACCATCATGCCGGGCGTGTAGTAGGCAAAGCCGTTGGGCGCCGCGCCGTCGACCGCGAAGCACTGATGGTACGTCGGAAAGCCCGCCAGGTAAGGGCTCGGCGGCACCGTGAAGACCTCGCCGGCCTCGCCGAACGCATTGGTGAACCCGCCGAAGACGCCGATCGCCAGGAATGGATCGGCCCAGAGGATGAGGCCGGGAATGAACGGAAAGGCCGTGACTGGCGCGAAAGAACTCAGGATGCGGTATGGGACCATCGGCAGCGCGCCCTTCATTTGCACCATGAACTGCCGCGGCTGGGAGTTGTCCTGGAGCGGCACGGTCGACGTGTGGATCTTCAATGTGCTGCCATTGCCGGCACCGTAGTTCTGCACCAGAGGTAGAGCAGCAGCAGCCGTGTCGACGGCTAACACGACATGGAACGTGCGATCCTCGAATGGCTGCAGCGTGCGATTCTGCCACTGAAAGGCACCCGTGTAGTCACCACTGAACGGCGGCAGGCTGTTCGGCAGGTCGTCCAGCAACGCGTTGGTCAGCAGATTGCGCAGAGCTGGATACGCCGCAACGGCCGAACGATCGTTGCCGAGCGCGCGCACTTCGATCTGCACACCCGATGGGTCCGTCACGAAGTGGCGGCTGCCATTGCCAGTCACGACGTCGTCGCCCGAGGTGCCGGCAATGTCCAAGTCCGTGTAGCAGAAGATGTCGATGGTGACGGGCGCGGCCGAGATGTTCGTCAATGTCAAACGACTGATCACGACCCCGCTCGCCGGTCCGGCATCGTAGGTGTCCATGTCGAGGCTCGCGCTCAGGAGCCCGCGTTGGTCCAGGTCCGAGAAGTCCCGGTCTAGATGGTTCAGCGACGCCGTGACGCCGCTGACGATCGTCCCGATGTTGCGCAGACTGTTTTCGCGCGTATCGCCAGCGACTCGGTAGTACCACCAATGCTCGAAAGCGTGGTTCTGTCCGATGGCATCGGCCGACAGAACCAGTGACGCAGGACTCTGCGTTGTCGCGAGGGCGCCCGTGACGACGTTCATGTTGCCGTCGACGATGGTCAGTGCTTGGCTCGGCAGCGAGACAATCAGGAACGCGGTGGGAAGGAGGAGACAAAAGCGAGTGGCATTCATGGGGTCGAGATCGGGGGGGGTCTGGTGCGCACGACGCGAGGGTGGCTCGGATCGCCCGAGACCGCATCGATAGCTCAGACGAATCCACCGCCACCATATGTTCCGTCGAGATACCCCTGAGACAGTCCCCGCGAGTCCTTTGCGCCTCCCCGGAATTCTACGGATGCTCGATTGGCCCGACCGCGGGCCGCGTCACGTCGGCCAGCTTACAAGCCGAGTTCCTTCACCCGCCGATAGAACGTGCTGCGGGCCATACCGAGTTGCTGGGCCGCCAGCGGCTTGTCGCCACTGGTGTCGCGCAGTGCCTGCAGGATGGCCTGACGTTCGGCTGCCTCGCGCTGACTGCGCAAGTCGCCGGCGGTGCCGGGTTCGACCGCCATCGCCTCCGACGTCTTCGCGAACGGTCCCGGACGCCGCACGGGCGTCGGACCGAGCGCTGGCAGCCCTTGGATCACGTGACGGGGTAAGTCATCCTCCTGCAGCACGTCCCCGACCCCGAGCGCGAACGCACGCTCGACGACGTTCTCCAACTCGCGCACGTTGCCGGGCCAGGGGTACGCCAACATGCGCTGCATGGCGCCGCGCGACAGACTGAGGACAGGTCGGTCCAGACGATCGTGTCGCACGTTGTTCTTGCGCAACAAGTGCTCGATCAGTTGCGGCAGATCGTCGAGACGCTCGCGCAACGGCGGCAGGTGCAGTGTCACGACCTCGAGCCGGTAGTACAGGTCTTCGCGAAAGCGCCCGTCGCGCACCATCTGCAGAAGGTCGCGGTTGGTCGCAGCAAGGATGCGCACGTCGACGATGCGCGGTTGGTTGGCGCCAACAGGGCGGATCTCGCCGCGCTGCAGAACACGCAGGAGTTTCACCTGCACGCTCATCGACGTCTCGGCGATCTCGTCGAGGAAGATCGTGCCGCCGTCGGCAGCCCGAAACAGCCCTTCGCGGCTGTGCTGCGCCCCGGTGAACGCTCCCTTCTCGTGGCCGAACAACTCGCTCTCGATCAGCTCGGGCGCGATTGCGCCGCAGTGCAGGGGAATGAACGGTGCGCTGCGATTCTGACCGTCGAAGTGCAGCGCTCGCGCAATGAGTTCCTTGCCCGTGCCACTCTCGCCGTAGATCAACACCGTCGAACGCGCTTGCCGCAAGCGCGCGACCTGTTCGGTGAGCACCTCGACGCGCGCCGAGCGGCCGACGAAGTCCGTCATCGAATAGCCGCGCTCTGGCTGCACGCGACCAGCCGCCACCGGGCCCAGATCCATCGGTTCGCGATCGAACATGCGGCTTTCGATCGCCCTCACTCCCGTCACGTCCTGCAGCAACAGCAATCGCAGACCATCGGGCAGCTGCCGCACTCGCACGTGGACGAGTCGCGCTTCGTCGCCACCTCCAGGCAAGGCCAGGTCCGCCGAACGCACGCCTTCCTGGGCGAGGCGCGCGAGCCGGGCAGCCGCGTGGCCTCCGGCGGCCAACGGCTCGCCTGTGAGCACCGCTCCCAAGGCGGCGACCACGCCCGGGTCGACAGCCAACACGCGCAGGTCGCGGTCGAGCAACAACACAAGTGGCTCCTGCCCCGACGAAACAGCCTGGCGCAGGCGCTGCAAGTCGTCCAGCGACTCCGCAGCTTCGTTCAAGCTCGACTGGACCTTGCCGAGCTCCCAACGCAGCGCGGCGTTCTCACGGTCGAGTCGAGATCGCGTGTCCTCCAGGCGCAGCATCACGCGGATGCGCGCCACGAGCTCTTCGCGATCGACGGGCTTCTGGATGTAGTCGACGGCGCCGAGCTGGTAGGCTGCCAGCTTCTCGGACTCGTCGCCCAGATGCCCCGTCAGGAAGATGACCGGGACGAACGCCGTGCGCGGGTCGTTCTTCAAGCGGCGGCAGACCTCGAACCCGTCGATGCCAGACATGACGACATCGAGCAGGATGAGGTCGAACGAGTGCTGCATGCACAGTTCGATCGCCTGATGGCCGCTCGCCGCGGTCAGCACCTGGAACTCCGTGCCCCGCAGGTACAGCTCGATGAGCGTCAGGTTCTGGTCGGTGTCGTCGACGACGAGAATGCGCGCCATCGCACCTGACAATACGATGTGCCGATGGAACAGCAACCGCGCCTGCCCCTCTGGTTCCTCGTTGCGAACTGGGCATTGGTGGCAGCCGCCCTGGTCGTCGGGTGGATCATAGGCAGCCAACGGATCGCCGATCTGCCCGAGCCCCAATGGACCGCGCTTCAACTCGTCTACAACGAGGTCATGCAAGCCCACGTCGATCCGCAAGACGGGCAGAAGCTCATGGACCGGGCCATCACGGGCATGGTCAAGGACCTCGACCCCTACAGCGAGTACATCCCACCGAGCAGGGTGCGCGAGTACGACGAGGCGAACTCGGGCCACTACGAGGGTATCGGGGTGCGCATCGATCAGCACGGCGACGACATCGTCGTCTATTACCCGTCTCCCGACGGACCGGCGGAGCGCGGCGGCGTGCGGCCTGGCGACCGAATCCTGGCCGTTGACGGAAACGACCTCGGCACCATGCCTCGCGAAAAGCGTCAGAGCGAGGCGTCCCAGCTCGTGCGCGGCCCCGCCGACACGTTCGTGCGCTTGCAGCTCGCGCGCGACAACGAAGGTGTCGAAATGAAGGTCGACCTGACCGTGCGCCGCGGCGGCGTGCAGCAGCCGAGCACCAAATGGGTGCACCTCGTCGATGCCGCTCAGGGACTCGGTTACGTCTACGTCGGCGACTTCCACAAGGGCGTGGCCAAGGAACTCGCGAACGCCATCGAGGCTCTGAGTCGCGAGAGCCCGACCACAGGCTCCCTGCGCGGCCTCGTGATCGACCTGCGCTTCGACGGCGGCGGCGTGCTCGACGAGTGCGTCGCGATCGCGCGCTCGTTCTTGTCCTCGGGCACGATCGTTTCGCAGCGGCGGCGCGACACCGAAGTCATCGAGGCCTTCGAAGCCAAGCCCGAACTCTGTCGCTTCCCCGACCTGCCACTGGTCGTTCTCGTCAACGAGGGATCGGCGAGTGCCAGCGAAGTCCTCGCCGGGGCGCTGCAAGACCACGGCCGCGCCGCGATCGTCGGCGTGCGCACCTACGGCAAGGGCTACGTCAACACGGTCTACAGTTGGAAGGACTTCCGGCTCAAGCTCACGACCGGG
This sequence comes from Planctomycetota bacterium, assembly GCA_039921435.1. GTDB lineage: Bacteria > Planctomycetota > UBA1135 > UBA1135 > UBA2386 > DASVAL01. The sequence continues at coordinate 4,810 of JBDSBS010000592.1, forward strand.
CAGTACTTCACGCCGAACGGCCGCAACATCGACCGCCATCACAAGCGCCCGCCAGCCAATGGCTCGAACGACAGCGACGCGGCGAACGGCAATGGAGCCAACCCAAAGGCCAAGGGCGGCATCGCACCCGACGTCGAAGCACAGGTGACCGAGGAGCAGCGCAAGGCGATCAAGACGGGGCTGCTCGCCTTGGAGCCGCCGAGACGCTACCTCGAGCAATTCAGAGCAGTCGCCGCGAAGTACGGCGCCAAGGTGCCAGAGCCGCCCCAGATCGAGGGCGACCCACAACTGGAGCAAGCCGTGGCAACGCTGCGCGAACGCGTTCGCAGTGCCGCTAGCACCTCGTCCGGGGACACCGTTCGGAGCAAGTAGTCGACTCGCTCGAGCGGTAGCATGTTCGCCCCGTGAGCGAGCTGATCCTCGGCATCGAGACATCCTGTGACGAGACGGCGGCCGCCGTCGTCGAAGACGGCCACATCGTGCGCAGCAACGTCGTGCATTCGCAGATCTCGCTGCATGCGCGCTTTTGCGGCATCGTGCCCGAGGTCGCGAGCCGTTCGCACACCGAACGCATCCTGCCCATCGTCGAGCAGGCACTGCAGCAAGCCAACGTCAGCGCGCGCGATCTCGCGGCCGTCGCCGTCACCCACCGGCCTGGCATGATCGGTTGCCTCTTGGTCGGCATGACAGCCGCGAAGGCTCTGAGCTGGCGCTTCGATCTGCCGCTGATCGGCGTCGACCACGTGCAGGCCCACGTGCACACGGGCTTCCTCGCCGATCCAAACATGCCGATGCCGGCCCTGGCGCTCGTTGCCTCGGGCGGTCACACCGCGCTCTACCTCGTCACGGCCCCGGGCCAAACCGAACGCCTCGGCACGACCCGCGACGATGCGGCCGGCGAAGCGCTCGACAAGGGTGCGACCCTGCTCGGCCTGCCGTACCCCGGTGGTCCGTCGATCCAGAAGACCGCGGTCGGTGGCAACGCGGACGCCTTCGATCTGCCGCGTTCGCTGCTCGGCCCCGACTCGCTCGACTTCTCGTTCTCAGGCCTCAAGACGGCGCTGCTCTACACGCTGCGACCGCAGGGCGCGCCAGAGCCAAGCGAAGCACCGAGCGGCGATCGGCTGCGCGACCTCGCCTGCGCCTACCAAGAAGCCGTCGTCGACGTGCTCATCGCCAAACTGCGCCGCGCCAGCGAACGCTTCCCCGTGCGTTCGTTGTGCATCGGCGGCGGTGTTGCGCGCAACACGCGTCTGCGTGAACAGCTGGCCAGCGACTCTGTGCTCGGCGCGTTGCACCTCGTCTTGCCCGACCTGAGCCTGTGCGCCGACAACGGCGCCATGATCGCGAGCCTCGGCTCGCACTGGTTTCGTCAGGGCCAGCGGGCTCCGCTCGATCTCGATGCCGTGGCGACGCCGCAGTCGGGCGGCAAGGCGAAGGTGCGACCATGAGTGCAACGGACGCGACGGCCCTGCGCCGCTTGCTCGAGCAGGTGCAAAGCGGCGAACGCAGCGTCGACGACGCCTTCGCGCAGCTGCGGCGAGCGCCTGCGACCGACCTCGGCTTCGCCACGATCGACCACGACCGCGCCCGCCGCTGCGGCTTCCCCGAGGTCGTGTTCTGCCAGGGCAAGACGCCGAGCGACGCCGCCGACATCGCGGCCGAGATCCTGACGCGCAGCGATCGCCTGCTCATGACGCGCGTCGAACAGGCCCACGCCGATGCGGTGCTCGCTCGGCTACCTGGCGCGCGCCACCACGTGCGAGCCCGCTGCGTCACCGTGCAACCACCCGATCTGCCGCAGCGTGGGCTCGTCGCCGTCGTCAGTGCGGGCACCGCGGATCTGCCCGTGGCCGAAGAGGCCGCCGTCACGCTCCACATCGCTGGCAACCGCGTCGAGCCGTTCACCGACATTGGCGTGGCCGGGCTGCACCGACTGCTGGCCCGCATCGACGCCATCCGCGCCGCCAACGCCATCGTCGTCTGCGCCGGCATGGACGGCGCTCTGCCCTCGGTCATCGGTGGGCTCGTCGACAAACCCGTGATCGCAGTGCCCACCAGCATCGGCTACGGTGCGGCCTTCGCCGGACTCGCAGCGCTGCTCGGCATGCTCAATTCGTGCGCGGCTGGGGTCGCGGTGGTCAACATCGACAACGGCTTTGGCGCGGGCTATCTGGCATCCCAGATCAACCTGCAGTCGGCATCGATGCGAGCTCGCGCCTCATTGCGACAGCTCGACGACGACGCTGGAATCGGCCACCGAGAGTAGCACTGCCGAAGAACCAGGAAGCGATCCTGGACAACGGT
>JBDSBS010000593.1:0-3864 GCA_039921435.1 Planctomycetota bacterium
AGTCGCGCAGACCGACGGCGCGCGCGCGCGCGTGCGCCACGATCTGCTGCAGCACGGCGCGCATCACTTGCTCTCCTTGCCGGCGCTGGGCCGCGACGACTCGGCGTAGCGTTGCAGCACGCGCCGCGCCGCGCCCGAGCGCAGCACTTCGCGCGCAGCGTCGAGACCTTGGCGCAGGTCCTTGGTGCGCCCAGCGAGCCAGAGGGCTGCGCCGGCGTTGAGCGCGACCACGTCGGCGCGTGGCCCGTCTTGTCCTTCGAGCACTTCGCGCATGAGCACTAGGTTGCCCTGCGCCTCGCCCTTGCCGCGCAACGCTGCCAGAGGCGCGCGAGTGAGGCCGACGTCTTCGGGCGCCAAGCGGAACGCTTCGACCTTGCCGTCGCGCACGCGATGCCCGAGCGTCACGTCGTGCAGGCCGAGTTCGTCCATGCCGGCGCAGTGCACCACCAGCGCCGCCTGGCAGCCCAGCTCGGCGAGCGCGCGCGCCATCACTTCGGTGAGGCTCGGGTCGTACACACCCACGAGTTGCACCTCGGCCAGAGCCGGATTGGCGAGTGGGCCGAGCAGATTGAAGAGCGTGCGGATGCCGAGGCTCTTGCGCACCGGCGCGACGTGCGCCATCGCCGGATGGAACGCCGGCGCGAACAAGAACACGAAGCCCACCGAGTCGAGCAGTGTGCGCGCGGCACTCGCCTGCACCGCCAGCGTGCAGCCCGCGGCTTCGAGCACGTCGGCGCTGCCGACCTTCGACGACACCGCGCGGTTGCCGTGCTTGGCCACCGCCGCGCCCGCGGCTGCGACCACCAGCGCCGCGGTCGTGGAAATGTTGAAGGTGTCGGCGCCGTCGCCGCCGGTGCCGCAGGTGTCGATGAGCGGACGCACCTCGGCGTGCACAGCCACGCGATGGCTGCGCAGCACGCGCGCCGCCGCCGCCAGCGTGCTCGCTTGCGGCGGCTGGGTCGCCAGCGCCACCAGGAGCGCCGCGATGCGCGCCGGTTCTTCTTGCCCGAGCATGATCGCGTGCAAGGCTTCTTCGAGCGCCGCGGGCGCGATGGCCTGGCCGGCGAGCAGGGAACGCAGGAGGTCGGGGATCATGTCGCGTCGCGGTTCGAAGTAGCAGGAAGGTCGGGGGTGGCGGTCGGCGCGTGAGGGTGCGCCATTGCTTGCGTGAGGGCGCGTTGCAGGAGCAGATCGCCCCATGCGGTCAACACCGACTCGGGATGGAACTGCAAGCCGAGCCACGGCAGGCTGCGGTGCCGCACGGCCATCGGCAGCGCGTGGTCGTCGTCGGTCGTCGCGAGCACGCGCAGGGTCGAAGGCAGCGCGGTGACCATGAGGCTGTGGTAGCGGCCGACGCTGAGCGTGCGCGGCAGATCGGCGAAGAGCGGGTCATCATCTTCGAGCACCCGAATCTGCGTCGCGCGCCCGTGCACCGGCTCGGGCGCTGGCTCGACGCGCCCGCCGACCGCCAGCGCCATCGCCTGCAGACCGAGACACACGCCGAGCACGGGCACGCGCGGCGACGTGCGCAAGAAGGTGAGCGTCGTCGTCGCGGCGCGCGGATGCCCCGGCCCCGGCGACAGCACCACGAGGTGCGGCACAAAGGTGTTGAGCTGCGCGTCGAGCTGCGCCGGCGACAGCTCGGCGCGCAAGGTCCGCACTTCGCAGCCGCGGCGCGCGAACGCGTCGACCAGGTTGAACACGAAGCTGTCGCGATGGTCGAGCACCAGGATGCGCGGCGTCACGTTCGCTCTCCCTCGGCGTTGGCCACCGCCACCCGACATGCCATGGCCTTGGCCTCGATCTCCGCCAGCTCACGCGCGGGCACGCTCGCGGCCATCACGCCGGCGCCGACTCGCGTGTGATACATCGACCCGCGCTGGCGCAGCGCGCGGATCACGATGCAGGTGTCCATGCGCCCGTCTTGCAACACGTAGCCGGCGGCGCCGCCGTAGAAGCCGCGCGGCGACGGTTCGTTCAGGCGGATCAAGCGCATCGCTTCGAGCTTGGGTGCGCCGGTGAGGGTGCCCATGTTGGCGGCGGCGCGGTAGGCGTGCAGCGCGTCGAGGCCCGGCCGCAGGGCGCCGCGCACCCGACTCACCAGGTGCTGCACGTGGCTGTACTTCTCGAACGCGAACTGCTGCACCACGCGACAGGTGCCGGCGCGCGCCACCCGCGCCACGTCGTTGCGCGCCAGGTCGAGGAGCATCGCGTGCTCGGCCTGTTCCTTGGGATCGAGGAGCATGCCGAGGGCGAGACGCGCATCGAGGTCGGCGTCGATGCTGCCGTCGGGTGCGCGCCCGCGCGGCGCGGTGCCGGCGATCGGCCGGATCTCGACTTCGCCGTCCTCGACGCGCAGGAAGGCTTCGGGGGAGGCGCCGAGCAGGGTGCCGTCGCCTGCGTCGCCGCCGAGGTCGAAGCAGAACATGTACGGCGACGGGTTGGTGGTACGCAGCGCACGGTAGGTCGCGAGCGCCGGCGCGTCACTCGTCATCGTCAAGCCGCGCGACAGCACACCCTGGAAGATGTCGCCCGCGAACACGTGGGTGCGGAAGGTCTCGACGCCTTGCAGGAATGCTGCGTCGCTGACCTCGGGCACGGCCGGCGCGGGCGCATGACGAGTCGGCGCGGGTTCGGCTTCGCGATCGGCCGAACCAGCCTCGACGCGCAGCGCGTCGACCTGCGCGCGGTGGCGCGCCGCCACCTCGGTCGTGCGCTCCCACGGCAGACCACGGGTCACCACTTCGCATTCTTGCTCTTGGTGCTGCCAGAGCACGTAGTCGGTACCGAGTACGAACGTGAAGTCGGGGTCGGCGGCGGTGCTGTCGCCAGCCTGGCGCGGCGGCAGGATTTCGAGCTGGTCCACCAGGTCGTACGCGAGTACCCCGAACACGCCCGGCGGCAGCGCCGGGGGGCGCGCACCCTGTGCGTCGGCGTCGCGGTCGGCGACCAAACCGGCGACCGCGCGCACCGCGTCGAGGATCGACGGCAGGCGCAGGCGCACGTCGTCGGGTTGGTCGGGCGAGGGGATGCTGGCCGCGAACTGCGCCGTCACGCACGCGCAGTCACGCTGCGCACCGGGCAGGCGCGCCTGCAACGCATCGAGCATCGGCTCGCCGCCAGGAACGAGCGCGCTAGCCCGCACCACGCCGTCACGCGCTTCGATGCGCAAGACTGGGCGCGGCACCAACACCGAGCGGCGCGTCGTCGGCAGGTCCGGCCCGAGGCTTTCGAGGAGCACGAAGCCCGCGCCGCACAGGCCGCGCGCGCGCATGAGCGCCAGCACCGTGAGCGGGTCGCCGACGGCTTGCCGGCGCAACCGCGTGATCTGCGGCGACGTCGCGATGGCCGGTGGGCCGAAGGGTGGTGGGTCGGATGTCATGTTCGTATCTGACATCCCCGGCACGGATCACCCCTTCGAAAACGCGAAGAGGCAGCACCCGCGCCGGGGGGCTGCCTCTGCGTTGATCGAGCTGTGCTCTATGCAGTTGGCATCCCACCCGCGGGCGGACGCCACCACCAGCGGCGCAGCCAGGTCGTGCTGCGGGTATGGGTTGCGGACTGCATGATGGCGGATAAGGAAGCAGGGCGGGGTCGGGCTGTCAACTCCCCTCGTGGGCGATCGCGCACCGTTGGTGGTGAGGTGGTGTCGTCGGGCACTTCCACGCCGGGCGCGCGTGCTGCAACGACCCCTCGGACTTCGGATGGTGGCAGTTGAGACAGCTTCGACCTCGGCTACGGCGGCAACGGCAACTTCGGTCAATCGATGGTGAGCGAAGCCATGACGGCAGCGAACCACTGCTGCACGGGATCCGAGCCGAAGCGCTTCTCTGCCTCCTCGGGGCTCGCGGCCGTTGCCACGAA
>JBDSBS010000594.1:0-4573 GCA_039921435.1 Planctomycetota bacterium
ACGAAGGCGGCGGCAGCGTGCGGGAGGTGGCGGCGCATCTCAATGACCGCGCGCGCGTGTGCTGCCCGATGCTGGAGTCTTGGCTGTGCGCTCGGGCATCGTCAACGTAGCACTCGGTGGCGACTCCGGCGCGGCCGCGGCCTGCGGTGATGCGGGATGGCTCGGCGGTGGTTCGGGCAGCGGAGGGGCCGTGCTGCAGGCTGCTGCGACCAAGCAGGCGAACGCCGTCGCCCGCCGTTGCGAGCGTGCGCTCGTCACTTGCCGCCCTCCTTGCCAGGTTCCTTGCTAGGTTCCTTGTTGGGGTCCTTGCCGGGAAGCGGAGCAGGAACTTCGATGGGGGTGCCCGCAGGCTGAGGGCCGTGCTCGTGCTTGGGCCTTGGCGGTTGCGTCTTCTGGATGGCCTTCGCCTTGGCCAGCACGGAAACGGAGTCCTTGGCCACGGCATCGACATGCATTGGCGACGACAGGTGCACGAGCGTGTCGCCGATGAGCACGAAGGCGTTGTCGACGACTGGCTTGCCGTCGACCGGGCACGTCTGATTGCCGACGTCCTTGACCTTGTCGCGCGTCACCTTTGTGAGCGTGAGCTGCGACTGTTTGCGCGCCGCGTCGACGCACTTGCCGCAGCAGACCTTGAAGGAGTAGCCCTGCAGCGTGACGTCGACAGCGTCGTCACCGATCGCTTCGCCGGACACCGGGCAGACGGTGTTCTTCACTTCCTGCACGACCGGGTACGCCGTCTGGTGCGCCGCCGGCACGTTGGCGAGGATCTTCTTGTAGCAGGGCTTGCAGCAGACGTAGAAGCGGCCGAGCTCGGTGTCGATGAAGAGCGGCATCGACACCTTCTTGCCCATGATCGGGCAGGTCGGGTTGGCGAAGGTCGGCACTTCGACGGGAGGGCCGGCAGGCTGGTCGCCGCCGGGGGCTTGGGCGGCGGCACCCAGCACGAGCAGAACAGACGCAATCAGGGAACGGAGCATGATGAGCACTCTTGCGAACGGGAAGCGGCCGGTTGCGGGTAAGCGCAGGCCGCCGGGGCAGGAAGAACACGCGAAACGCACGAACGAACCGGCAGACGTCGTCGCGGTCGGTGCCTTACAGCAAGAGTGGCAGGTTGCGTTGTCGATCAGGCGGCGGCGGTCGGTTGTCCGCGGCGCGCCAGCGGTGTTCGTAGTCGAGGTCGACCAGCGGTGGGATCGTCACCGCGGCGATGACAAGGGGGACCTTGGGGCGCAGGGTCGAGGTCTTCTCGGGTGGCGTCGGCTGTGGCTGGTCCGTGGGTGCTACGAGCCGGACGCAACCGCAGACTGCCCTGCACGTCTGGCCCGCATCGTCGAGGTCGCGGCTGCTCGAATCGCAGCAACTGTGTTGGCAGCACGCGCCGGTCGTGTGGGATCCGCGATGATTCGCGGCGTCGATGTTGGTGCAGCACCCGGCAGCCTGCGCCTCACCGGCGCCCAGTGTTGCGACGGGCGCTCTGGTGCATCTGCAGACGCGCAGCACGAAGCCGGCGGGCAACAACAGGCCTGGCAGCGCGAGCAGCAGCAACAGAACGGCGATGGGACGCATGGGTCGGGCGGGGAACTTCAGCCAATCATCCGCCCACGCGTGGGCTTTCGCCAAGCCCCGTTTCACTTCCGGTGCTGTCGCCGGCCACGGGGACCAGCTCTAGCCCAGCTCTCCGGTTCGCGCAAACCGCGACGCAATGCCGGTCAGCGCACCTTTTCCATGTGCCACGTCCCAGTCATGCCTGGCGCGACGAACGCCCCGCGCTGGCGATCTGCCAGCACCAGGCTCGATGTCTCCCAACGCCCGACGAACCGCAGCGAGTTGGGGGTGCACACACCCTCGTAGAGCACTCGATGCGGTGGCACTTGGCCGACGAGGTCGACTCCGACGGACGCATACGCCGCCGCGAGGTCTGCGACTCGTCCCTCGTCGTCGCAAGCCCAGAATGCCGCGTAGGTCTTGATGAAGCGGACCTGTGCGCGGCGAAGTCGGCCTGAGATCGATGCCTTGCCGAAGTCGTTCGTCACGGTGTCGACGACGGCGCCGCGCAGGCTGCCAAACCAGCCGATCGTCCAGGTGAGTTCGAAGTCCGTGTCCACTTGCCCGGCCAGTGCCTGGTCGTAGTGGTAGCACCCTCGCCACGCCCCCTGCAGCTCGCGACGACTCGTCATCTCGGCGCTCAGGTTATGCGCGCCCACGGCCGTTCGTCAACGGACTCGCGGCGGCGCGCAGCGCGGCATGGACGCGGCCCGCACGTCCGCCGTAAGGTGGGCACCCCGATGGCAAAGCTCAAACTCATTGTCGGGGGCATCCTGCTGCTGCTCGGCATCGTGTTGGCCGTACAAAACTCCGCCGTGGTCGAAATCACGCTGCTCGCCTGGTCGACGACGATGTCGCAGGCGTTGTTGATCTTCGTGACGGGCGCCGTCGGTGTGATCGTCGGATTCTTGTTCGGCACGACCTTTCGGAGGGCTCGGCCCAAGTGAATCTCGGGTGCCTGATGGCCAAGCGGGGTGCGACGCTTGACTCAGGCCCCCCGAGCGCGGTGCACTGCGCCGATGCCAGAGCCTGTGTTCGTGCCGTATCCCGAGCGCTACGAGCCGCCCGTTCCGCCGGACCAGGCAGCGGCCGCGTTCCACGACGTGATGCGTCGTCGCCGCAGCGTGCGCATGTTCAGCGACCGGCCCGTTTCGCGCGCAACGATCGAGTGGATCGTGCGTGCGGCCCACACCGCACCGAGCGGCGCCAACAAGCAGCCGTGGCGATTCGTCTGCGTGCAGGACCCTTCGATCAAGGCGCGCATCCGCAGCGGCGCCGAGGCCGAAGAACGTGAGTTCTATTCGCGCCGCGCCAATCAACAGTGGCTGCAAGACCTCGCGCCGCTCGGCACCGACGAGCACAAGGAGTTCTTGACGATCGCGCCATGGCTCGTCGTCGTGTTCCAAATGTCGCACCTCGACGACGGCAGCCAGGTCTACTACCTCAAGGAATCGGTTGGGCTGGCCTGCGGCCTGTTCCTCGCCGCCGCGCAGTTCGCGGGACTCTCGACCTTGACCCACACCCCGAGCCCGATGGCGTTCCTCGGCGAGATCCTCGGTCGGCCCAAGCACGAACGGCCGTTTCTGCTGATCCCGGTCGGCTACCCGACCGACGACTGCCTGGTGCCGCAGAAGGCGCTCGAACGGCGGCCGCTCGATGAGGTCATGGTCGTGGTGTAGGCGAGTGCAGGCGGGGGGATGGGCTGTAATTCACACTCTGAGCGTGCGCTGTGTCGCACTCGGTCCTTCCTGGGGAAACCACCCCCACGAGAGAGACCATGAACATGAACCATCACGCACTGTCCCGTTCGTTTGCACCCGCCCTCCTTTGCGTCGCTGCACTGGCGCAGGGCCCCGACTTCCTGCTCACCTACTCGCAGCCCGAAGTGACCACGTCGGGCAGCGGCGGCACGGTGCTGCGGTTTCTCGATCCCAACGAGATCAACCACCTCGAGTGGTCGAACGGCCCTTGCGCCAGTCTGTCGGCCGAGAAGTGGGCGCCGCGCACGTGCTTCCACGCGATGGCCGGCGATGAGAGCGCCGACGGTGACTACTGGAACCCCGCCATCTTCGGATCCATCGACGCGCTCATGGAAGGCATCCCGACGAACCCCGTCGGCGGCAGCAACCAGCGCACGATCTTCTGGTCGCCGTCCGTCACGATGGGCACCAACATCAGTGGCGGGCCCGGCCTGCGCCCGGGCGACGTCGGCCGCATCGTGCGCAACACCGCGGGCGACGGCAAGGTCGAGTACTTCATGCGGCGCGAGCAGTTCAATCAGGCCCTCGGCTTGCCGCTGACTACCCCGATCGACATCGATGCGATCGCGTGGCGATCGGGCATGGGCGTCTACTTCTCGCTCGACCAGGACATTGCTGCCATGACGCAGTGTGGTCCAGCACTGGTGCAAGACGGGGCCGTCGTGTGCGTGCCGGACACCGCGATCACCTACACCCCGGACATGCGCGTCGCCAGCGTCGTGCCCAACAGCGCTTTCCTGCTGTACACCGAAGCGCAGATGGATGCGTTCGTCGCGAACGCGCAGGTCACCAACCGGTTCGGCGCCTGCATCACGAACGCCATCGACACCGAAGCGCTCGAAATCGACCCGAGCGGGCCGGTGGCCGTGATCCCTGGGTGCACGGGCACGGTGATCTTCGTGCCGACGCTCCTGTTCTCGACCGAGACGATGACCGGTTCGAGTCTGCTGACGAACGCGGGCGGCGGCCAGATCTACAACGGTCTGTGCGCCACCGCCGGCACGAGCTGCGGCAGCGGACCGACGTATGGTCCGCAGATGGGCATCCGCCCGGCGAGCGGCACGACCGGCGCGCCGAGCTACATCAACGCCATCACCCTCACACGAACCTGCCGCTACGTGCTCGAGCCGCAGCAGCACGTGATGAACGTGTTCCCGTTCGGGGCGCCCGCCGGTGCGACGAGCATCGACATAGGCTCGCCCTTCGCCTGGAACTTCATCTTCGTGACGTTCGTGCCGCCGACCGTGCCGACGTCGTTCTCGGCC
>JBDSBS010000595.1:0-3999 GCA_039921435.1 Planctomycetota bacterium
AGACTGGGTCCGAGACCGGCACCGTGAGCGGGGAATCACCGGCACCGAACTCCGGTGACGATGCCCGACCAAGACTGCAATGACGCGGGCGGGCTTTGCTCGTGCTCGCAGCGGGGCGACGCCGTGGGTCAGCAGATTCTGGGCGTAGCTGCGTCCGCTTCCGCCCGGATCAGAGCTTGGGAAACTTGCTCGGCTTTGCCGAATCGGTCGACGGCGGCTTCTTCTTCGAGTCCTGAATGGCCATGTCGCCGGCATCGAAGATGCTCATCCAGTCGCCGCCCGCCTTGGCGTTCTGGCCGCGCTTCTTGTTCTCTTCCTCGCGTCGCTTCAGATCCTGCTCCACCCACTGCGGGTAGTCCTTGTGCATGTCCGTGATCACCTTCTTGTTCTCACTGATCAGGCCGACGTAGGGGAACAACTCGCAGGTGAACTCCTTCTGGATGCGCGAGATCTCTTCGAACGAGATCATCACCGGCATCGCCACGCAGACGATGTCCCCGAACACGTCGAGGGGCACCATCGTGTAGCGGAAGATCACTTCCTTGGGCAGGCGCAGCTTGGCGGCCTCGCTGATGTGGTAGTTGCCAGCCATCAGGAACGGCAGGTTGAAGTTCTCGGTGACGAGCTTGGCCAGATCCCATTCGGTGATGTGGCCGCCGTTGACCAAGACCTGCACGAAGGGTTCGCCGTGCTTGTCGTGCGAGTAGAGGGCATCGGTGATGACCTCGGAGGAGACCACCGCACGCTCCGTCAGGATCTCGGCTAGACGGACCGATGTGATCTTCTCGATACCCTTCACTCGCCTCTCATCGGTCCCGAGGGGAGGGCGCCTTGAGTCCCGGGGCGGGCCATACCACGGCAGATTCAGGCATAGACGGCAAACGTGAGACCGGCGTGCACCGCGAGCACGAGCGCCATGCCGAGGACGATGGCGGAGTTGACGGCTTCGCCGACCTCGGCGCCCGAACGCTTGGGGCCCGTGCCGAGGTGGTAGCAGCTCAGCGCCACGAGGTAGCCCGAGAGCGTCGTCTTGAGGAGAACGACAAGCACGTCGGTCGCGTCCACCGTCGCGAAGTAGGCCTGGGCCCAGCCCACTGTGGTGATTCCCGACACGAGATCCGCGGAGAGGGCAGCGGCGGCCGCGGCGGCAACAACGCCGCCGAGCGTGACCAGGGGCATGGCGATCATCATGCCCCAAACCAGCGGCGTCAGCAGATAGTCGGCCGGCCGAACGCCCATCATCTGCAGCGCCGCGATCTGGTTCGTGCGCTTCATGGTGCCAAGGCGCGCAGCGGCCCCCGCCACGATGCGGGCGGTGAAGAAGAAGCCGCTGAGCAGCGGGACCAAGACCGCGGTCGAAACCTTGCCAGTGCCCGTCAACAGCGCCGACTCGAAGCCACCGTGGATCGGGTTGTTGCGCAGCGCGAAGAACGTCGCCAGGCCGCCGATGACCGCGCCGGCGAAGGCGACGAACGCGGCGGGCTCGAGCGTGAAGCGCACGACGGTGCGAGCAACCTGCCCCAGCTCGAAGGGTGGCAGCCGGCGCCACGACTCGAGCAAAGTCTCGCCTGCCGCTGCCAACCGCAGCAGGAAGCGCCGCAGCCAATGCAGGGCTTCGGGCTCGGCCGCTTTCTCCTCGTCGACGTGGGCACCTGCCGTCTGTTCGAGGTGAAACCCGGGCGGTTCGAGGCGCAGTGAGCGAGCCTGCCGATCGAGCACCAGCACGCCATCGGTGCGGCCTTCGAACGCCGCGACGTCGTGCGTGATGACGATGGTCGTTCGATCCGGATCCTGGTCGTGCGCGTCCCGCAGCAGTTGGGCGATGGTTCGCGCTGCTTCGGCGTCGAGACCAGCAGTGGGTTCGTCGCACAGCAGCAAGCGCGGCGAGCTCGCCAGTGCCCGCGCCACTGCCAAGCGCTTGCGCATGCCGCCCGACAACTCCGCGGTGCGCTCGGGTGGGTCGACGAGCCCAGCCTGGGCCAGCAGGCCCGGCGCCAACAGCCGCGAACGCCCGGCCGCGCGCAGCGCGAGCTCCACGTTCGCCCGCGGACTGAGCTCGTCGAGCAGGCCCTCGTCCTGCAGGATCGCGGCAACTCGGTCGCGCAGGGATTCCGGACGGTCGCCCGTCAGCGACTCGCCCCACGCGAGCAGCTCGCCGCTCATGCGAGGTGCGGGTTCGCGCGACTCGATGAGGCCAGCGAGGATGCGCAGCAGCGACGACTTGCCGCCGCCGCTGGTGCCGATGAACAGGTAGAACCGGTGCGCAGGCAGCGCCAGCGTAACGCCGGCCAGCAGGACTCCGTCGCCGCCTGGTCGCCGATGGGCCAGGCCGAAGTCGCGGAACTCCAGCGCGGGTTGATTGGCTGCCGTCACTACGGCCTCACTTCGGTCGCAGATCAGGGGGCAGGAGTTCGAGCGAGACCACCGACGGTTCGGTGCCGTGCTGCTTCTTACAGCCGTAGATGCCCACGGCCCGATCGGCAGCGGTCACCACTCCGCCCAAGTGTTCGGCGAGGCTCACGGGTGTGTCCATCGACAAACTCGTCGCTGGCTGCACGGCACCGTCGGCACCAGCGCACCGCACGGCCATCGCATCGCCCGCCTCCCCTACAGGGCCCTCGAAGCGCAGCCTGGCACTCGCCGTCCCCCTCATGTCGGGCGGCACGTCTTCGACGACGAGCGCCGCCAGATCCACACTGCCGTTGTGCACCCAGACTCGACCGGCCCGCAGGACCGTGCCATCGGGCAGCATGACCTTGATCTGCTCGTCCTCGATCTCGGGGTCGCCACCGAACGCATCCTGCTCGGTGTAGAACCCATCGACCAGGCTGCGTGCCGTGACGACGACCGTGCGGCCCGAACGATCGACGAAGAGCAGGCCGCTGCCTTGATGATGCACCGGATCGTCCGCGCTGACGGTGTCGCGCTCGATGGCCGCGTAGACGACTCGCACGACCACGAGGTCGTCGGCCGCGGCCTGGGGTGCCGGAGGCTTTTGGCCCAGTGCCCCGACCGGCACTTCCGCGGCTTCGACGTTCGGCCGCATCGACTGCGCGGCCGCGCGATAGCCGTCTTGAACGAAGACGCCGTTGCCAGGCTCACCGTAGTAGCTGATGAACGGCGACAGGAGGGCGCTGACGTCGGCGACCGTGAAGCCCGAGAAGAGAGCGCCAGTCACGTGAGGTCGCGCGACCCAGAACTGGCACTTGTCGGTGACCGTCTGGCGAAACTTGCGCGCGATGCGCAGCTTCAACTCGACGTAGGTGCCGTCGGCAGCCAGTTCCACGCCGCGCACGTCGCCGGTCTGCATGCCGCGGAAGAACACCGCCGAGCCCGGCCGCAGCCCGTGGTTTTCGGGCACGAGCACGCTCATGAGAAGATCGCCGTGTTGGATGTCGTCGAGCGTCTCCGGATCAGCGGCGAACGGTGGTTTCTCGCGACCGGCCAACAGGCTGCCGGCGACCAGGGCCGAGCCGCGTTCGACCGGCGTCTGGAACGTGAGGTAGGCATCGCGCACCAACGTGTCGAGACCGGTGGCGCCAGTGGTCAGGCCGCCGAACCGCGGCGTCACGATCCAGAAGGCGCTGTTGACGCAGGCCTGGGCCGCCCCGGTCGGTTCGAGCAGCACGGCAGCAACCGCCTTGTCGCCGTCGCCCGCGATCGAAACCGAGCGCACGGTGCCGACCGTCACACCGCGGTAGCGCACGTCGGCGCCACTGCGCAGGCCGCGCGCGTCGCGGAACTCGATCTGCAGCGACAGGCCAGGACGATCGTCGAGGTTGCGCAGGATGCGAACGATCCAAACGGCGCCCAGCACCGCGGCAATCAGAGTCAGCGTGCCGATCAGGTAGCGCAAGCGGTGCATCGTCAGGATCCTCGTCGCCAAGGTGGCCGTGGCCTGTTCGGACCCGTCGCCCCGGCACCTGTGCGCTTCATGAAGTCGCCGCCTCTGGACATCTGACGCATCGCTGCCATAGCCGCTTGCTGCTCGGGGCACTT
>JBDSBS010000596.1:0-7857 GCA_039921435.1 Planctomycetota bacterium
ATCCATGTCGGCTGGAAAGGCTGCTTCGAGGCAATCCCCTGCCAGTGTCGAAATCCGATCTCCGAGCCCGTGCTCGTGAGCGATCCGGGCTGTGTCCGTGAGCGCGGATGCATGATCGAGAATGATCGAGCACAGCCCTGGGTACTTCTTGCACAGGGCGATGCTGTGGAGTCCGTGGGATCCACCGATGTCCAGGATCCGCCGCGCGCCAGGCGACAGCGTTACCCGGCGGGCAATCTCTGGGCTCGAATGCCGGGCGAACGCCTGCATGTAGCGCGAGAAGCGAGCGCCCATGCCCGGCTGCTCCCGCATCAGTGTCCACAGGGTCTTGGCGGGCTTGCCGCGACGCACTGTGTTCTCGAGGTCAGCCATGATGCGCCACGCGTCGGCGGTCCAGGCAAGGCCGAATGTGTAGTTGACCTGTCCCTTCGAAGTGAACCAGCGCGTCGTGTTGGCGGTGTTGCGCCACAGGTTGCCGGCGCGCAGCGCGACATACCCGGCGTCCCGTAGTGCGTGTAACAACCGGGAAAGTGCATCGGGGTCCGCCTGCACGGCCTTGGCGAGCTCGGCAACGCGCTGCGGCTTCTTTGCGAGTTGCTCGAAGAGGCCCAGTTGCCCAGCTGCGAGGATCGCGGCACTCCGCATCATCGGGATGTAGACGTCCAGCATCGGCAACTTCTGGGAGCGCGACTTCGTACGCGATGCCAGCTTGGATCGGCCTTGCGGCATGGTCGCATCCTAGGATAGCTGCCAGCCGGCAGTCCAGGAATGTCGGCCGACGGTCGTGCACGTGCGGCGCCACGCACGAACTTGTTGGGGCGTTCGATGGTGTGCTGGTGCCCGTTCCTCGGCGCGATCGCAGCTGCTACAACGGCGGCCATGGACCTCGGCTTCGAGACGATTGGCAACGCCTGCATCATCGCCCACGACCGGGGGCCGGTATTGGCGACGGACCCATGGTTGACTGGCACTGCCTATTTCGGCTCGTGGCGGCTGAGCCACGAGGTGCCGAGAGAGCAGCAGGAGAACGTCGCGCGGTGCCGTTACTTGTGGCTTTCGCACGGCCATCCGGACCACCTGAGCCTCGAGTCGCTCGAGCGCCTGCGTGACAAGACCATCTTGCTCGCGGATCACTACGGCGGTCGCATCGCGCGCGAGCTGAGCGGCCTCGGCTTCAAGGTGCAGGTGCTGAAGTGCGGTGAGTGGTTCACGGTCAGCGACCGCGTGCGCGTGGCCTCCCTCGCCAACTACAACCAGGATGGGACCCTGGTCATGGATCTCGATGGCCACTTGCTGATCGACGCCAACGACGCCGGCAACCGGGGTTCCAGCCGGTTTCTGACTCGAGAACGGCATCGCTTCCACAAGCGCACGTTCCTCGCGTGCCTCACCGGCTACGGCGACGCGGACATGATCCACTTCTTCGATGAGCAGGGTCGGCAGGTGCTGCCGCTTGCAGCGGGGAAGACGCCGTGTGGTCCCGGCATCGCCGCGATGCTGGACTACTACGACATTCAGTACTTCGCGCCGTCGAGCTCCATGCATCGCTACAACCGCACCGACAGTGTGTGGGCGGATGCGTTTGCGACGCCCGTCGACGCGCACGCCGACGGCTTCGACGGTGGCGCGCGTACGTGTCTGCCCGCATTCGTGAGGTTCGATCTGCACACCGGCTCCTACGAGAAGATCGGGCCCAAGGCCAACGACCAGCCGCTGCAACCGCCCGAAGCGTTCGGCGACGACTGGTCGACGCCGCTCGAGCCAGCCGATGTGAAACAGCTGCGGGACTACCTGCACCGGTGCGAACACCTGCGCAGTTGCATCGGCCACGTCACGTTTCGTGTCGGCGGCAAGGACCACGTCATCGACATCGCTCGCGAGCATTCGCGCGGAGTCACCTTCCACACCCCACGCCAATCGCTGATGGCGGCGGTCGGCTGGCATGTCTTCGACGACATCCTGATCGCCAACTTCTGCAAGACCACGCTGCACGGTGACTGGTGGGGGAAGCAGGGGGCGAGTGCGCTGTATCCTCACTTCACGCCGTTTGTCACCAAGTTCGGCGACAGCGGCGGCGCGCACTCGGCGGCCGAACTGCGGGCGTACTTCGCCGAGTACTTGCGGCGCGGCTACACCGAGTTCACGTCGGAGCCGGAGGATCAGGAGATGCGGGCGGCGCTTGCGCCGTACCTCTCCGGCTGAGAGCAGACCGATGATACAGGCTCTCAGATTGCCCCTATGGCCGCCTACGCGGCCACGCAGAGAGAGTGGCAAACCGATTGTTTCCCATCTCTGAGTCGCGGTCACAGCCGGAACGGTGAGAAGTCGGTATCCCGGTCGAAGTAGTCCTCTGACTCGGCCCGCTTCAAGAACGCGACGACACGGTAGGTGACCGGCGTCCATAGGACTTCCCACAGGACCTTGAGGCCGTAGTTGATCGCCATCACCTGCAGCACCAGCGAAGTCGGCCAGATGCCCAGAAAGGCGATCGGATAGAACAGCACCGAGTCGATCGCTTCGCCGACGATGGTCGAGCCGATCGTGCGTAGCCAGAGGTGCTTGCCTTCGAACCGAACCTTCATGCGCGCCATCACGTACGAGTTGGCAAACTCGCCCGCGAAGTACGCGACCAGGCAGGCCAAGGCAATGCGGGGCGCCTGGCCGAACACTTCGGCCAGTGCCAGTTGGCCCGTGTAGCCGGCTGCCGGCGGCAGGGCGACCACGACCGCGCTCATGAGCGATGAAAAGGCGAGCGCTGCGAAGCCTGCCCAAACCACGCGTCTGGAACGCGCGTAGCCGTAGACCTCGGTCAGCACGTCGCCGAACACGTACGACAGCGGGAAGAACAAGATGCCGGCTCCGAAGTCGAAGCCGCCGAGCGTTGCGATCTTGCCGGCGCCAATCAGGTTGGAGCACAGCAAGATGGTGACAAAGGCCCCCAGCAGCAGGTCGTAGTACTTGTAGGTGCGTTCGCGCATTGTGGGTCTGCGGTCGGTGAGCGGTGGCTGGTGAGGTGCCTACGATGGCTCACAGCGGCTCGGGAATCACCAACGGCACGGCTAGTGGCGATGATTGCCGGCATCTCGTGCGTCGCAGTCAGATCTGGTGCGCCAAGGCGCAAGACGGCCGTGAACGAGGACCTCGAGCGCTTGCCGCTTGGGTTCGGTCTGTGGCCAACGCGACCGGCGCGCTCTGGCTCACCGCCGTTCCGCGTCGCCGCGTCGCCCGAGCGCCGCCTGCAGCTTCTGCGCGAGATCCGGCGGCGCGAACGGCTTCTGTAGGAAGCCGGCCAGTCCACCGACCGTGAAGCGCCGTGTTGCCTCGACCTCGTTGTAGCCGCTCATGAGGATCACGGGCACGCTCGGTGCCTGCGTGCGCAGCCTGCGAAAGGTCTCCTCGCCGCTCATCACCGGCATGGTCATGTCGAGCAGCACCAGCACGATCTGGGCTGTGTGTTCGCCAAAGCGCTCGAGACCGGCCCGCCCGTCCTCGGCTTCGACAACCGTGAAGCCAAAGTGTTCGAGCATGCGGCGCGCGACGGCGCGCACGGGATGGTCGTCGTCGACGACGAGCACGAGCCCTTTGCCGTGGAAGCTCGTCCGGGCGACGGTGGGAGGCGCGGGTGTCGCTTCGGACGCCTGGAAGAAGACTCGGAACGTCGTGCCTTGTCCGACGATCGAGCGCACATCGATGGCGCCCTTCTGCGTTCGCACGATGCCGAGCACGGCCGCGAGACCGAGCCCTCGACCCGTGAACTTGGTCGAGAAGAACGGGTCGAAGATCTTGTTCAGCGTCTGTGCATCCATGCCGCCGCCGGTGTCGTGTACCTCGACGAAGACGTAGCGGCCCGCTTCGAATCCCCCCGGGGTGATCATCGCCGCCGCAGTAGCGAGCGTCTGGACTCCGGTCGTCACGGTCACGGTGCCCGTCCGGGAGCCGATGGCTTCGGCGCCGTTGATCACGAGGTTCATGAGGACTTGTTGCAGCTGGGCTTGATCGGCTTCGACTGCCGGCAAGCCCGGTGCCAGCTCGAGCTGCAGTTTGACCTGCTGCTGGATCGAGGCACGCAGCAAGGCGGCGATGTCGCGCACGAGCGCCGACAGGTCGGTGGCTCGGATCTCGTAGTGACCGCGACCCGAATACGCAAGCAGCTGTCGCGTCAAGTCGGCGGCGCGTTTGGCGGCCGCGACGACGTGATCGAGGTCGGTGCGCGCCGCATGTTCGGCCGGCAGCGCCATCAGCGCCGTAGAGGCGCCGCCGAGGATCGCTGTCAGGATGTTGTTGAAGTCGTGCGCGATGCCGCCGGCCAGCAGGCCCAGGCTCTCGAGCTTCTGGACCAGCAGCATCTGCTCTTGCATGCGCTGTCGTTCGGTCTCTGCCTTGCGACGCTCGGTGATGTCGATCGAGACACCGAGCACGCCGGTCACCTCGCCGCCGCTGCCCCGCAGTGGTGAGTGGAGCGTTTCGAACGTGCGTTCGTCGACCGTGACTTCGGTCGCGAACTCCTCGCCGCGCAGGGCGCGACGCACGTGGGCTTGGATGTCGGGCCGATCCGCGTAGAGCGTGAAGACGCTCTGGCCCACAACCTGGCCGGGCAGGAGGCCAATGCCCGCGAGCGCCGCCCCCGTCGATAGCGTGAAGATGCCGTTTCGGTCCACGGCCCACAGCACGAGCGGAGCGCTTTCGACGACGCGGCGAAGGTGCAGCTCGACCTCTTCGCGAGTCCAGCGCCCGTCATCATCCGACTCGCCGCCGCCTGAGGTCATCACAAGCCCCTTGATCAGGGGCGCATCGTAGCGACTTCGCCCGAGAACGCATCCCTGGTGAAAGAGACTCACGAGACCGACCAGGCCTCGCCTGCGGACTCACTTAGTGGCGCCCAGCACGGGCTCGCAGAACTCGACGACATAGCGGTAGTCCTGGCTCTTGCCGCCGTCGGTGCTGACCTCGACGAGATACCGGCTGCCGACCGCGACCTGCAAATCCTTCGCGCGGAAGACGAGGCACGTGCCCGTGCCAAAGCCGCCGCCGGCTGTGTGTTGTGCGTCGAGTTCGAGCGGTTCGCCGGGCAGGTAGTCGGAGTCGAGCGGGCGAATGCTCGGGCGCAGCTCGTCGGCCTTGGGCGCGCCGCCACCCTTCATCGCGATCGAGAACGCTCGCTGTGAAGAGAACAGGTCGACGGGCACGTAGCCAGGCGGTGGGTAGTAGTAGGCGTCGAGCCCCTTCGGCGCACTGCCGCTGCCGTCCATCGACCACATGGCGTGGAAGTTCTCGTCGGTGCCGAACGCGACCTTCTCCATGGTCGGGTTGAGGCACCAGCGGCGGTGCCCGATGCGATCGATGTTGCTCGGATCGCTGTCGTCCATGTAGCTGTCGACGGAATCCACTACCGATCCGCCGATGGCGAGGTTGCTGTTGCGCGCGCCTTCGGTGCCCTGCTTGTAGCGCGCTTCGTCGATGCCAGCGGGCTTGGCTGGATGGTGGTCGATCTTGCCGTTCTGGTGACAGACTTCGGCAGCGGCATCGCAGAGTTCGTTCCACGGTTGCCAGAGCACCATGTCGGTGTGCGGCAAGCCGCAGAGTTGGCGGTAGGCGCGCAGCCGCAGCAAAGCAGCCTGGCGCAGTTCGGCCTTGGGGTCCTTGGCATCGGGCAGCGTCTCGGTGGCGAGGATCGCGCGCAACTGCGACAGCACGGTGTTGCGCGGTAGCGGGAACGGTTGTAGGCCATCGAGGTCGACGAGCTCGCCGCGCTTCCAGGTCTGCCGCGTCAGCACCTTGGCTTTCTGCAGGATGCGAACGTTGCCGTGCAGCAGTCCGTCGCGGTAGTCGGCGAGGCGCCGGCGTTCGCCGCTCGCATCGAGTTCGGTCCACTTGCCCGTGCGCTTGCCCTCGCGGTAGGTGCCCGTCGAGGCGGTCCGGCCGTTGGCGTGAAACGCTTCGCAGAGTCCGTGCAGCTGGTCGTTCTGGAACGAGAACGAGCAGACCGGAGCCCCCGCCTCGGTCCATTCGCGGTGCGCGCCGTGCAAGCGGCCGTGCGAGTAGACCTCGAACAGCGTGCGCGTGCCGTTCTGGGCCCACTGCTGGAGTTGGCCGTGTTTGTCGCCGCGCTCGTCGACGGTGTAGCGCTCCTTCGGTGCGCCGTCGGGCCACGTCGTCGCACGTTCGTTGGCCTTTGGTTCCTGGGCCGCGACGGTGGCGGCAAGCGTGCAGCAAAGCAGGCGCAGCGAAGTGGTGGGAAGGCGCATGGGTGAGGCGAGAGCGGGCAGACGCAGCAGCGCGCACATAGTCGCAGCCGCGGTCGGCCGGCGCCAGCGCGGACGCTACTTGACGAAAAGCACTTTGTGTTGCAAAGTATGTGACTCCCCCTCGTCGTCCCATGAGTGAAACCCCTTCCCACGGTCCCGAAACAGCGATGCTCGCCGGTGGTGCGTTGTCGGCCCCGGCGCCCGAAGCCACCCCGTTTGCCACAGCCGAACTGCGCGCGCTCGTTCGATCGCCGTCGCGTGCGCTCGACATCGTGCTCGGCGAGCGTCAGCGGCTCGCGGCGAGCATCGCCGAAGGAAGTGCTCCATATGCACTGGTTGCCATTCTCGCGGCGTGCACCGTGCTCGCTTCGCTGCCGTACGGCCTCGTGCGCGGCTGGTCCTTCACCTTCCGCATCGCGGCGTTCTACGGTGGCTCGGTGTTGCTCTGCTGGCCGTCACTGCAGGTGTTCGGCGCCTACCTCGGCAGCAGCCTGCGCCCGCTGCAGAACCTGGCGCTGGCGCTGTTGATCGCGTCTGTGGCGGCGCTGTTCACGCTCGGCTTCGCGCCGATCGTGTGGTTCTTGCAGGCGACGATGGCCGATGGCGACTGGATCGATGCGGACGTCGCCTACGTCGTGCTGCTCGCGCTCGGCCTGCTGGCCGGACTCGGCCAGCTCGGTCGGTGTGTCGCGAGCACCAAGAAGCTGCGGCCGTTGCGGTCGTCGTGGCTGCTGCTCGGCGGCTGGCAGATGCTCGTCGTATTCGTCGCCTGGCGCATGGCGCGCGCGCTCGATTTGCTGGGCTGATCATGGATGGAGTGGGCATGCGCGCAGTGGGCATGGGTGCATTGCGCACGATTCAACGGATCATCGTCGGTCTCCGCGGCACGAGCATGCTCGGTAGTGTGCTTGCGACGATGTCGGGCGGCGCCGTCTACGGCTTCTGCATCGGCTACAGCAAGAACGTGCTCTACGGCGTGCGCAGCGCGGTCAAGGTGCCGATGCTGCTGCTTGGCACTGCCCTACTCTGTGCGCTCGCCTACCAAGTGCTGGCGCGATTGGCCGGCGTTGCCTTGCCGTTTGCGTCGGTGCAGCGCGCGAGCCTGCTCCTGTTCCGTTCGGTGGCACTCTCGCTCGCGAGCCTCGCGCCCGTGAGTCTCTTCCTCGGCCGCACGATGGTGCGACCTGCGGGGCAGAGCCTCGGCGGCTATCCGGGCTTCGTCGGCATCAACATGGTGTTCCTCGCGGCCGCCGGCTTCGTGGCGCTGTTGCTGCAAACGCGAGCGCTGCTCGTCGAGCACGCCGTGCCAGCGCGCCGGGCGCGGTTCGTGGTTGTCAGTTGGCTCGTGCTGTCGCTGCTCGTCGGCGGCCAACTCGCGTTCCACCTGCGTCCGTTCTTCGGGATCGCCTCGCTGACTGGAGAACCACCGTTTTGCCTCGGCGACGAACCGACCGCGACAGGTGCGCGCAACTTCTACGAGGTCGTCGGGCAGTTCGTGGTCGGCACGGATCTCTCTGAGCGTGGCAAGGGCAGGTGAATGTCGGCTCGCGGTGGGCGTGATGTCGGCACCAGCATCACAGTTGGTACGACGTCAGCCACCGCGAGAACTCGG
>JBDSBS010000597.1:0-2563 GCA_039921435.1 Planctomycetota bacterium
GAAGTCGCCGCATCCGGACGGGTCGCTTCGTCGAGATTTGCGCCGGGCCGCTTGTGGCTCCGCGTTGCCAAACGGGGGAGTTACCAGTGGCCGTATCCGATCATGTCGACCTGCCGACCTTCATGGAAGGCGTGAAGAAGCGCAACGCGGGCCAGCCCGAATTCTGCCAGGCGGTCCAGGAAGTCGCCGAAGACATCTTCGACTTCATGGCCGACAAGGAGCAGTACCACTCGCAGCAGATCCTGCGCCGCATCGCCGAGCCCGACCGCGTGATCAGCTTCCGCGTCTGCTGGGAAGACGACGCCGGGAACGTCCGCGTCCAGCGCGGCTGGCGGGTGCAGAACAACAACGCGATCGGCCCCTACAAGGGCGGCATCCGCTTCCACCCGTCGGTCACCGAGTCCGTCCTGAAGTTCCTCGCCTTCGAGCAGACCTTCAAGAACGCGCTCACCGGACTGCCGATGGGCGGGGGCAAGGGCGGCTCCAACTTCAACCCCAAGGGCAAGAGCGTGCGCGAGATCATGCGCTTCTGCCAGTCGTTCATGACCGAGCTCTACCGCCACATCGGTGCCGACATCGACGTTCCGGCGGGCGACATCGGCGTGGGCGGGCGCGAGATCGGCTTCATGTTCGGGCAGTACAAGCGGATCACCAACGAGTTCACCGGGGTGCTCACCGGCAAGGGCCTCGAATGGGGCGGCTCGCTGATCCGCACCGAGGCAACAGGCTATGGCGCGGTCTATTTCCTCCAGAACATGCTGGCGGTGAAGGGCCAGGACCTGGTCGGCAAGACCGCGGTGATCTCGGGCTCGGGCAACGTCGCCACGCATGCGGCGGAGAAGATCGTCCAGCTTGGCGGCAAGGTGCTGACGCTGTCCGATTCGGGCGGGTTCATCCATGATCCCGCTGGCATCACCCAGGAGAAGATCGATTGGGTCAAAGCGCACAAGACCCACCGCCGCGGCCGGATCGAGGAATACTGCGACGAATACAAAGGCGCGACCTTCACCGCGGGTAAGACCCCGTGGGGCGTTCCGTGCGACATGGCGCTGCCCTGCGCCACCCAGAACGAGCTGCTCGGCAAGGACGCCAAGAAGCTCGTCGCCAACGGCTGCATGGCGGTTTCGGAGGGCGCGAACATGCCGACCGACCTCGACGGCGTCCACGTCTTCAAGCACCACAAGATCCTCTACGCGCCGGGCAAGGCCTCGAACGCCGGCGGCGTCGCGGTCTCGGGCCTGGAGATGAGCCAGAACTCCGAACGCCGTTCGTGGAAGGAGGACGAGCTCCAGCAGATGCTCAAGGACATCATGATGGGCATTCACAACTCGTGCATCGCCTATGGCGACCAGGGCGGCGGCTACATCGACTACGTCAAGGGCGCGAACATCGCTGGCTTCAAGAAGGTCGCCGATGCGATGCTGGCGTTTGGGGTGGTGTGACCTGCGGGTGCTGAGTTTTGGGGTAAGGGGGCGTTCCGCGAGGGGCGCCCCTTGCTCACGCAAGGGTTGCGCAAGCTTTGACCGATGGCGCGCGGCGACGTATATTGCGATCGGAAAAAGACGTCGGGGTGGCAATGGTTCGCCCTGCTTTCCGTGCGCTCGACGTGCCCGGTTGACGTCTTGCGCGAATCGTCCTAAGCGCGCCCTTCACTCGAAACCGACGGGATGTCCGGCAGGCCACGAATGCGTGCGCCAACCGGGCTTTTTTGCCGTTCGGCCCGAGTGAGTTACGCGTTGAGATGGGGGTCACCGCATTGCCGGCCTGCCCCTGTGGAGCATGGAGAAGTTAATTGGCTCGTATTGCCGGGGTGAACATCCCCTCGAACAAGCGCGTGATCATCGCGCTCACCTACATTCACGGGATCGGTGCCGCCAAGGCCAAGGCGATCGCCGCCAAAGTCGGGGTCGACGAAGCCCGCCGGGTCCAGGATCTGACCGACCAGGAAGTCCTCCACATCCGCGAGGCGATCGACGCCGATCACATGGTCGAGGGCGATCTGCGCCGCGAAACCGCGATGAACATCAAGCGGCTGATGGACCTGGCCTGCTATCGGGGTTTGCGTCACCGCAAGGGCCTGCCCGTCCGCGGCCAGCGCACTCACACCAACGCCCGCACCCGCAAGGGCAAGTCCAAGCCGATCGCCGGCAAGAAGAAGTAACGCTTCCAGCCGCGATATGCCGCCGATCCCCGGGATCGACGGCCACCTTGGAATTCAGGACTAGGACGTAAAAAATGGCACGCGAACCCCAGCGCATCAAGAAGCGCGAGCGCAAGAACATCTCGAGCGGCGTGGCGCACGTCAACGCCAGCTTCAACAACACCATGATCACCATCACCGATGCCCAGGGCAACGCCATTTCGTGGTCGAGCGCGGGCGCGATGGGCTTCAAGGGCAGCCGCAAGTCGACGCCCTACGCCGCCCAGGTCGCCGCCGACGACGCCGGCAAGAAGGCCGCCGAACACGGCGTGCGCACGCTCGAGGTCGAGGTCAAAGGCCCCGGCTCGGGCCGCGAGAGCGCATTGCGGGCGCTCCAGGCGGTCGGTTTCACGATCACCTCGA
>JBDSBS010000598.1:0-2593 GCA_039921435.1 Planctomycetota bacterium
CGGTAATTTTGCCTTGCGGTCCTTGCGGTCCTTGCGGTCCTTGCGGTCCTTGCGGTCCTTGCGGTCCTTGCGGTCCTTGCGGTCCTTGCAGTCCTTGCGGTCCTTGCAGTCCTTGCAGTCCTTGCGACTTGACGGCTCTGTGCGCGCATGTGTCCTCTAGACCTTGGTGTACACGAGCTGCGTGCCGTTGGCATAACGCAGGGTGATGTCGATCAGCGTGAGCTGACCGTTGTCAGCCACCCGGAACCGGCTGAGCTGGGTGAACTGGAGCTGATTCGAGGTGTCGTAGTTCTGGTCGAAAAGAGCGAGCAGGGCCGTCGTCGCGGTGTCCGCGAAGACCTCGTAACTGAGGACACGCGTGCCCTGGTATGTTTGCGACGGGTCCTGATAGGTGGCCATCGTGGAATAGACGCCCTTGTCTCCTACCCTTACCGAGGACGGCAAGCTCGTCGGCGCCGGCGCGATGGCGACGTCGGTACGAACCAAGGGGATGAACTGACCGATCTGGGTGTACGCCGAGTTGTAGTAGACCGTGGCGCTTTCCGACCTCGAAGCAGGCGAGCAGCCCGTCACGTTCTCCGCCACGGTCCTGCTGGCCGAGAACGCGGGCTGGCCGTTGAAGGTGGTGGCGGTGGGCCGGCCGTTGGTGATTACCGCGGTGCCAGAGCCGCAGCTTCCCGAGATCGTGAAACTTTCGGTTCCCCCGGCAAGGACCCGCGCCTGGTAGTTCGACAGGATGTTGGGGAAGGTCGCGGTCGAGACCGTGACCGACGGGATCGCGCTGCCGCCACCGCCGCCGCCTCCACAAGCTGCGACCAGCGCCGATACGGAAAGCGCGACCGGGAGGAAGATTCTGTAGTTCATGGTTCTCTTTCGGTTTGGGGAGGGGCCGGCGCGGCAGGGGGCGGAGATTAGCAGCGCCGGATCCATGACAACGCGCGACGTTTTATTACCCCTCCCCCTCAACTGGGGGGTGACCCGCCATCGAGGTCAACTATTACCGGCTCTTGGCGCGTTGCCCTTCGCGGCGGGCCCGGGCCACTGACCGGGCGTATTCGACGACACCCTCCACCAGCTGTCCGAGGTCGTGCTGCAGCCCCGCAAAGCCCGCGCTCTTCGTGCGCGTCGCCTCATTCATGTACAGCCGCTTGTTGATCTCGACCTGAAGGCTGTTCTGGCCACGCGCCGGGTCAGAGTAGGCGCGGACGAGTTCGACGCCCTTGTAGGGGTCGTTGACGCGGACGCTATAGCCCATGGACAGCAGCCTGTCGCGCACGAATGCGGTGAACCCTGATTCGCAGGTCGTGCCATCGCGGTCGCCGAGGACAAAGTCGGCGCGGACACTGCCGGCTCCGCCCTCACCCTGCGACCCTGCCACGGCGTTCATCGAATGGCAGTTGATGTGATAGCTGACCCCGAAGCGCTGCTGGGTGGCGGCGATCCGCTCACGCAGCGCGGCGTGGTACGGCGCATGGAAGCGCTCGATCCGGCCGACGATCTCGGCCACCGTCAGACGCCGGTCGTAGATCGGGCGGCCGTCGTCTAGGGTCCGCCAGACCAGCGCCTTGCCCAGACGCGCCTTGCCGCTGGGCACGTAGGCGTGCGGCCAATGCCCGCCCTCGAGCAGGTCGAGATCGATGTCGCCGGCATGCCGGTTCGGATCGACATAGGTGCGTGGGAACCGGGCCGCGATCAGGGCGACGCCGCGCTCGGTTGCCGGCAGGTAGAGCTCGTCGACGAAGCAGTCCTCGCCGTCGCGCAGATCGTGTTCGCTGACGCAGGCGCCGAAGTCGTCGGGAAAGACGTGGCCCGAGTGCGGGGAGTCCAGCAGCAGCGGAGTGGCCGGGGCGGCCGGTCCATGGAGGCGCAGCACCGCGGCGTCGTTCATGACGGTGGATTGCCGCAATGGGCCTGGCGACGGGTCTGGCGCAATCGCTGGGTCGAGTCCATGGCTTCGAGCGTACTTACTTTCTCGCCCGCGGGTGTCGAGCGCGGTGAGAATCGGACGATGCGTTGCCGCCCCGAGATCCGCCTGCCGTGCGCCGCCTGACCCGCGTGCTCCTGATGTTGCTGCTGGCCGGCGTCGTCACGGTGATACTCGTCGCGGCTGCCCTGCTGGTGGCCCTGCGGGCCCAGCCCGGGGATTGGGCGCAGCGTGTGGCCCTCGGCCCGATGTCCGTCGATGTCGGCGTACTCGCCGCGATCCGCATTGCCACCCACCCATTGGGCATGCGGGCGCTGGAGGGCTGGAGCGTTGTCGCGCCGATCGGCACGCTGCAATTTTCCGCCGGCCCGACGCCGGATTCCCTGCGGATCGCCTGCGAGCCGTGCCGGCTCGACGCGCCCGCGCTCAGCCCGCGCCCCCTCGCGCTCCCGCGCGCCGAAGCAACCGTCCTGCGGTCGGGCGCCAACGACCTGCACGGCGACCTACGCGCCGGCAGTGTCGCTTCGAGCTGGCGCGCAGCCCTGCATCCGCGCGATCTGGTGCTCGATGTCGAGATCGCGGACGCGGGGATCGGCGAGGCCTACGCGCTGTTCGGCGTTGCCATCCCCGAGGTCGCGCGCGCTCGGATTGAAGGCCGGCTCTCGGGAA
>JBDSBS010000599.1:0-3845 GCA_039921435.1 Planctomycetota bacterium
CCGGGGCCGTGCCGCCGGTGTTGTTGTTGCCGTCGTAGGTGACGGTGTAGGTGGCCGCAGCGCGATTCACCACCACGGTGTAGGTCTTGGTCGTCCCGACATTGGGTTGATCGGCCGCGAACGGCCCAAACTCCGGCGAGACCACCACCGTGATGGTGTTATCGCCCACCATGAGCGGGATGTTCCCGCTCGGCGAACCGGAGGTGACGGCGTTGCCGTTCACCGTCACGATCGCATTCGAATCGAGCACCGTCGGGGTGACGGTGATGCTGCTGACGGAATTGGAAACGCTCGCGGTGTAATCGAGCGTCGCCGGAGCGAACGCCGGAGTCAGCGACCCCATGCTGAGCGCGAGGGCAGAGAGACTGTTCGACGCGATTTCATCCGCGCCGATGTCCGGCCTGGTCGCGCTGCGCGCGTGGCCATCGATGTCGACCGTCACCGCCGCGATCGGCGTGCCGGCGTTCGCCGCCGGCGAGCTGTTCGAGCTCAGGTGCAGATCGCTCGTGCTGACAAACCCAGGCGCGGCGGAGATACTGTTCGCATCCTGGGTTGTGGCCGTCTTCCAATTGGCGAGCGAAGTGACATCGCTGGCGAGGAAGTTCAGGAATCCAGAGACGCTACCGGTGCCGTTCGAGTAGTAATCGTTGTAATCGATCGTCCCGAAGGTCGTGCCCGAGACGGCGTAGAGCGCATACGCTTTATTGGGCGTGCCGGTCCCGGTGAAGCTGTTCCTGATCGCGTTGTCACGAATGTCCAGGCCGGTGGCGCTGCTGCTCGTCACGATGATGCCGGACGCGTTGCCACCCGTTGAATTAGTCATCGCACCCGAGAGATAGATGCTGTTGGCGTAAACCTTGTGGTTTGTGCCACCCGTGATGTGAATACCAAACGGGTTATCAATCGTGGCCGAACTCCAGCCTGAGCCACGCATTCCGTAGATCATGTTGTTGGCGATGGTAATTCCAGTCGTGCCGGTGCCCGAGGAAATCGAGATGCCGCGGCCCGCATAACCACCGCTGTTGAAGTTCTCAATGTCGTGGATCTTGTTCGCGCTCACGACGGCGTTCGCCACGTTGCTGCCCAGTTCGATACCCGCCGGATCGCCGCTCGTGGCGATCGGGAACAAGAGATTGAAGACCTCGTTCTGCGAGATCGTCGCGCCCACGGCACCGCCGATGACCATGCCTCTCCAGATCACGTATTTCGCCGCCATGCTGTCGCCGATCGCGTTGCCGCTGATCGTGAGCCCATCCAGCCCGCCAGTCGAAACCGCCGCAGTGCCCACCGCGTAGATTCCGTAGTAAGCGGTATTGATGGCGTTGTTCTGAATCGTCAGGTTGTCATTATCCGCACCGGTGCCGGAGGTGCTGATGCTCGTTCCACCGACGAAAATACCGAATGTATTGGCGGTGGCGCCATTGGCCCCAGCCGCAATCGTGCAGTTCTTGATCGTGTTGTTGGTCGAGCCCAGACCGGTTCCGTTGCTCGCCACCCAGATGGCCGCAGTGTTGGCGGCCGGGTTCGCGTTCTGGATGGTTAAATTGCTGCCGCCAGCGTTCACGCCGTCGATCGTCACGTAGCTTGCCCCATTGAACTTGAAGATGGCCGTGGCCGCCGCGTTGGTAATCATCGCCGCCACACCATTGGCCGGCCTGATCGTAACGGTATTCACCGCGCTCGCGCCTGGGATCGCACCGAAAGTGATCGGGAAAACTTCGCCGGTGTTTTGTGGTGCGTTCGTATTGCTCGCATCCAACAGCGTGAGCGTGACAGCGCCCGTCACGCCGAGCGAGCTCAGCTTGCTGACCGCCTGTGTCAGAGTGGCGTAAGCTCCGCCCGAGCCGACCGTGTAGCCGCCGCTCAAGGGAGCTTCGGCTGTGAACGTGCCAGTAATTTCGTCGTTGGCCGGAACGGTGTCCGTGCCCAACTCGGCCTTGGCTTTGATCGTGTATGAGCCTGCGCTCAATGAGGTGCCGCTGAAGGTCGCGGTGGCCGTCGCGCCGGAGGCGAGCGACGCGATCGTCGTCGTCTGGTTATAAAGCTCGGTCGTACAGGTTCCATCGCTGCAGATGCGATAACGCACGGGCACATTTGTTTGCGCGGCCGTGCCATTGTTGGTGAAGGAGGCCTGCGGCGAGAACGAGGCGCCGGCCACTTTTCCGCCGCCATTGGTTGGATCGATGAACGCGGTCGCCTGGACGTCGTTCACGACCACCGGCGTGAAGGTTCCTTCGTCGGCGCCGATGTCTGGGGTGGCCACGTTGCGGGTGTCGCCGTCAATGTCGACGGTGATCCCGGCAATCGGCGTCCCGCCACTTTCCACCACCGTGGCCACCGCCGGATTGATGTGCAAATCCGTCGCGGAAACGAACTGTGGGTTTCCGGAGACCGACATTGCATTCTGGCCGAACCCAGTCTGGATGGCAGCCAGCGTTGTCCGATCGGTCGCGCTGATGAGGCCGAGGACGCCTTGCGTTCCACTGACGAAGTAGTCATTGTAATTGATGCTCGTGAACGCCGTGTTCGGGGCGTCGGAGTAAATCGCGTAGGACTTCGCGCCGGCGGCGTTGCTGTTCACCAGGTTGGTGGCGAAGATGTTGTCGCGCAGATCGAGCGCCGTCACCGTCGAGGCGCAATAGAAGGCGGCGCTGAGCGTGCCCGAAGTATTTCCGGCGAATGACCCCGAACCCAGATTGACCGAGTTGTAATAGAAGTTCAGTCCGCCCGTCGTCCCGGTGATGCGGATGCCCACGATCGAATCCGAGGCGAATGAGCTCCAGCCGTCGCCCTTGATGTTCGAAATCGCGTTGTTGCGGATGGTAAGCGCGGACGTCGCGCTCCCGGTGTTGATGTCGATCCCGCGGCCACCGTATCCGCCCGTTCCATTGTAAGAAATGTTGGTAATGAAGTTGCGGGAAACGATTGAGTTTACAAAACCGGTGGAAAGCGCCATCCCGAAAACGTCGCCGCTGCCGGTCCCGGAGAAACCGCCCACCACTCCGTCGATCGTGTTTTGGGTGATGGTCACACCAGTCGAGGCCGAGGCGATAATGCCAATCGGCGTGACGCTTCCGTTCGCCTGCATTCCCGTGATGCTGTTCCCGCTGACGGTGGCAGTGGTCAAAGAGGCCAGCGACATCCCTGCAGGAAGCGAAGTATCAGCCGTCAGAAAGATGTTCTTTATCGTGTTCCCACTGACGGTGAGATTGTTCGCGGTCGACAACGTCATGCCGATTCGCCCAATTGAGTTGGCGAGAACGTTGTCGCCAAACGTGTTCCCGGAGATCATCATGTTGTCGTCGACACCGCCCGCGGCGCCGACAGCTTGGATACCGGTTCGGCAAAGGCTGATCTGGTTGTTCTGAATCGTAAGGTCATCGTTGTCCGCACCGGCTGCGGCACCGGCCGTGTCGCCGACAAAGATTCCGTAAGTGAAATTCGACGTCGTGCCGATGCTGCCGCCTTTGATGATGCAGTTCTTGATCGTGACATTGGTGGCGCCCGCCCCAACGCCAAGGCTGGCGATGAAAAGCGGACCGCCGGTCGCGCTCGATGTGCTAATAGTCAGGCTGCGGTCGGTGCCGCCGCTGTTCGAACCGTCGATCGTGACGTAGTCGGCGCCGTTCAGTTTGATGATGGTCGAAGCCGGGCCCGACAGCGTGGCGACCACCCCGGTCGCCGGCTTGATTGTGATGGTATTCGTCGCGCTCGAGCCGGAGTTGGCGTTGAGGATGATCGGGAAGACTTCGCCCGTGTTGTCGGGAGTTTGGGGCGCAGTGGTGTTGCTGGCGTCGAGCAAGGTCAGAACCACGGGTCCGGTCAGGACCTTGTTGTTGATGTCA
>JBDSBS010000600.1:0-4210 GCA_039921435.1 Planctomycetota bacterium
ACGAGCACGAGCAGTGCTGCAACTAGCAGTGGGGCCTTGTTCATAGCGAGTACGGCGAGCAAGGGAAGGCGACGAGCGCAGCGAGCCAGCTGCGCAGGGAGGTGCCGTGGCGGGGCGGTCGTCGCAGCGTCTGTAGCCACGCTTCCTGCGCGAGGTCGTCGACCGAGTGCGGGTCGCGCACGAGATCGCGGGCCAGAGTTCGCACAAATTCGGCGTGGATCAGCAGGTCGGCGATCGGGACGGGCTCCACTGCCATGGCTCCCATCTAACACCGCCGACGCAGCGTGCGTTCCCCAGCCTGCTGACGACCGGGCGATCCCCAGCCGTAGGCTCCGGCCCGTCGGTTTCGGACCGACTCGTGTGCGGACTCGGAGTTTCCGGTCCGAACCTGCGTTCCGCGCGCCCATTCACCCACAACTCGAGGTTCTTATGCGCCTGTCCGCCCTGCTCCCGCTCGCCCTCTGCGTCACTTCCCTCACCGCCCAGCACGGGTTCTCGGACGAACAACGCGCCGAACTCCGGCAGCTCCTCCGCGAGGAGATCCGCGCAGCGCTGAAGGAACTGCACTCGGGGCAGACCCAAGCCGTGGTCGCCTCGCCCAAGGGCATGCACGCGGGGCCGGTTCGGCTCGATGTCGTCGAGGCGAAGCCCGACGGCGCGATGGCGGCGGCGAAGGACGGGCACGGCGGATCGAAGGCCTGGGTCCTTCACGCCGACGGCAAGGCCGCCAAGGTGATCCACCTCGGTGACAACGACCTCGCCTTCGACGTGAAGACCGACGCGGACGCCAAGGTCGCGAAGCTCGTGAAGAAGGCGGCCAAGGGTCAGATGGTCGAGCTGCTCGACGTCACCGAGGGTGGCCCGCGCACGCAGGGCGGCGACGCCAAGGGCATCACGTTCCAGTTCGAAGGGGGCAAGCTTCTCCACCTCGGTGGTAAGGACGCGAAGGTCTTCACGACCGGTGGCGACGAAGGCGGCCAGAACAAGCAGCCGAAAGTCTTCACCTTCTCGATCGACGGCAAGGTCGATGGCAAGAACGTCGTGCAGCTCGACAGCAAGAGCGCCGAGGCTTGCGAGGGTGAGGCATGCTGCGAAGAGGGCGGGGCGAAAGGCGCCTGCTGCGAGGTCGTGATCGAGGGCGGCAGCGCGACGAAGGCGGAGAAGGCCGAGAAGGCCGCGAAGGCCGAGAAGGCGGAGAGGAAGGGCACGAAGGACAAGAAGGACAAGAAGGGCAAGAAGAAGAACAAGCAGGGCAAGAAGGCCGAAGTGGGCAAGCAGATCTCGTTCGGCGCGATGCCAGCGGCCGGGACCCTGAGGGTGGTCGGCGCGGCGAAGTAGACCTGCCCAGATCGACGTCGCTGCGGGCGGCCCTCGTGGTCAACGGGGAATGTGCGCAGAGTGAGCCGCTCGAGTTCACACCCGGCGCGCAGGATCTGCGGGTCGACGTCGAACTCAGCAGCAGTGTGACGGCGACGTTCGTGCCCGCCCCGGCTTTGTCGTTGCTGTCGATCCGTCTCGTCAGCGAGCGGCCCTCGCGCGTCAGGCCAGCAGAGCCAGCGCCAGGACCAGCGCCGTGAAGGCTGGTGCGATGGCGACGCGCGGCAGACCGAGGTTGTGCACGATGTGTGTCAGGTGACGCCGGTCGCCAACCCACGGCGGATGGCCGAGCGCCAAACGCGCGGTCACGACCTGCACGAAGTCGCCGAGTTGCACGGCCGTCGCCCAGAGTGCGGAGGGATCGACGCGCGCGCTGGTCGCCGCCGTCACGCCCGTGACGAAGCCGAGCGCGTACGCACCGGCGTCGCCGAGGAAGAGGATTGGACGCGGCCAGTTCCACGGCAAGAACCCCAGCGCCGCAAAGCCGGCGGCGGCCGCGGCGCCGTGGCCCTGGCTCAATACGAGCAGGCTGGCGGCTGACAGGCTGGCGGCGACGCCGTCGGTGTTGTCGAGGAAGTTCGTCGCGTTGGTCAGCACGAACACGAAGGCGAGCACGAGCAACCAGGTTCCGGGCGCGTCGAAGGGGTCGACCACCGCACAGGCGCCGGCTGCCGCCGCGAGCCCAAGCCCGAGTGCCTTGATGCGCCAGTCGAAGTCGCGTCCGCGTTCCTTCTCACGGTCGTCGAGGTAGCCGACGATCGCGGCGAGCCCGAGCCCGCCCAGCAGCCACCACGCGGCCTCAGCCCAGAACCACGGCATCACGGCGGGAACGAGCACGATGCCCGCGAGTGGAATCGGGCGCCGGTGCTGCTTGCGCCCCGGCCGCGGGGGGTCGTCGGGCAGCCAGCCCCTGACATTTCGGTTGCTCCACCAGGCGGCGGCCAGGGCAGCGCAGGTGATGGCAGCGGCGGCGACGGGAGGAAGCATCGGGAGCGCGGCTGTGGTGCGGCTACACCGTTTCGTAAAGACCGTGTTGCTCGATGTAGTCGCGCACGGTTGTTGGAATCTCGGCGAGGTCGCGTTCGCCGCGGCGCCAGCGTCGACGCAGCTCGTTGGCCGAGACTGCGTCGGCCGGCATGGCGAGGGCGTTGCCGAGCAGGTGCTGCCGTTCGCTCGCGGACAGGTCCAGGTTGGCGAGGACGGCCTCGTCGATTGCATGCCCCGCGCGCGGGAAGGTGACCACCGTGCACAGCTCGAGCAGCCGATGGTGGTCGTGCCAGGTGGGCAGCAGCGGCAGGTTGTCGCTGCCGATCAGAAAGAAGATCGGCCGGCCCGGCGCCTTGGCCGCCAACTCTGCCACGGTGTCGACTGTGAACGATGGGCCGCTGCGCTCCAGTTCACAGGAGTCCACGACGACGCCAGGCTGGTCCGCGAAAGCCAGGCGACACATCTCGAGGCGGTGTCGGGCCGGTGCCATTTCGCGGTTGCGCTTGTGTGGGTGGTCGCCGGCCGGCACGACGCGCAGTTCGGCGATCGGCAAGTGAGCCAGTGCCGCGTTCGCGACGCGCTTGTGCGTCTGATGGGGCGGGTTGAACGAGCCGCCGAGCACCCCGATGCCCGTTGGCTCCGCGCGAACGTCGACCGGACCTCCGGAGCGGGGCGTCATTCGTGGGCTCGAATAGGGTGGTGTGGGGCGGCGGCGCTGGTCGGGCCAAGCCACGCACTCGATTGGCTCGCGCAGCCTAGCCGGGTGAAACCCTCAGTGGCGTTGGCAAGTTGCGTGAAATCTCGGTTGCGCACCCTTTTGTGGCCCGCTAGCGTCTGCCAGCTCGCGCTCTCTCCCGGCGCGTTGGCTTCGAGACCCCTTCTTCGCACGCCCTATCCTCCGCACGATCATGCGCAAGCTCGCACTCGTCCTCACGTTGTTGCCCCTCGCTGCCTGCTCCACCTTCGCGTGGGATGGCCAGGGTGGCAAGCTCACGGCCGAACAGAAGAAGCGCGGAGTGAAGGATGTCACCGCACTCGCCAGCGACTACGAAACGCAGACGTTCTTCCGTTCGCTGCGCCGCCGCATGGATGGCCGGAACAACGCGTTCGGCCGCGACCTGATGAACATCTCGGACTTCTTCGATCGCAACCTCTGGAACTACGACGCCAACGACCCCTACATCAACTACCCGTCGAACACGACGAAGATCGAGCACTTGGGTCGCTTCGCCCTGACCACGGTCAGCGCCGTGCCGGGCATCGACGAGATCACGACCCGCTGAGTAGAGTAGCTGTCGACCGCACCCTCGTTGCGGCTGGATCAATTCCTGGCGCGAGCACGAGAACCAGCGGCGTCGCCGCGAGCGTCCAGCGCCGCCGCTTCGGCCGCGCGCCAGAAGGGGTGTTGCTCACCCCTGCCGCCGCCAGAGCCCGAGCACGCGTCGGCGTGCCGCTGGCGCAGGCAGTTCGTAGCTCAGTGCCTGTTGCAGCCGGAAACTGCCGAGGCGCTCTGGCAGTTCGGCCTCGCCTTCGAGCCATAGCACCATGTGCCCGCCGGGACGCGTCAGCGGCGCCGCGAGTTCGGCAACCTGCTTCGCGCGACCGACGGCGCGAGCGGCCACGACGTCGAACGCGTGCCGCAAGTCGCGCCGCAGTGCGGGGGCCTGGGCAGCGTCGAGATGCATCGTCTCGATGCCGTCGAGCTTCGCCGTCACGAGGCAGCTGCCGATTGCGCGCACCTTCTTGCCCGTCTTGTCGAGCAGCACGATCGATGCACCCGGATGCAAGGCCGCGATGCACACGCCGGGGAAGCCGTTGCCCGAACCGAGGTCGAGCACGTGGCGCG
>JBDSBS010000601.1:0-3251 GCA_039921435.1 Planctomycetota bacterium
GGGCAGCATGGGTTCGCTGCGTTGGAACTTGGAGCGCATGAACGAGCTCGAGGTCTTCTCGTTCGCCGATGCGCGCGACGGCCAGGGTTTCCGCACCATCATGTGCATGGATGGTGTGCATCCGTACGCGGCCAACTGGTGGCCGGACGGGCACATCGTCGGCTACGAACACACGTTCGTACACCACGTCGCCGACTTCGTGCGCGCGCTGCACACGGGCGAGCCGTTCAAGCCGGACTTCGCCGATGGGGTTGCCGTGCAGGTGGTGCTCGAAGCGGCGCTGCAGTCCGTCGAGACGGGGGCGTGGGTCAAGGTCGCGCTCTGAGCCTCTACAACCGAGAATCGTGAAAGCTGTTCACGATTCCTGGCTGGTAGAGGCTCACATTGGGTTGCGGGCCTCGCCCGCGCTGGGGTAGCTGCCGTAGGTGAGGAGGCGGCCACCGGTAGCCGGGCCAAGTCATTGCAGAAGCTGGGCCTCCGGAAGCGGGCGCGGTAGCGTAGGCGCACTCGTCTTCGCAGCAGACACCCCAACATGATGAAAGGTCCAGGCATCTTCCTCGCGCAGTTCATGGCCGACACGGCCCCGCTCAACCGCTTCGACACGGCGTGCCGGTGGGCCGCCGGACTCGATTACACGGGCGTGCAGGTGCCGTCGTGGGACGCGCGCTGCATGGACCTCAAGAAGGCCGCGGCCAGCAAGATGTACTGCGACGACCTGCGCGGCCATGCGGCGGCCGCCGGCGTCGAGAACAGCGAACTCAGCACGCACTTGCAGGGCCAGCTCGTCGCCGTGCACCCTGCCTACACGTCGATGTTCCAGTGCTTCGCGCCGCCCGAGGTGAACACCGCGGATGCCATGTGCCGCTACGGCACCGAGCAGGTCAAGTGGTGCTTGAAGGCCAGCGAGCATCTCGGTCTATCGGCGATGCCGACGTTCAGTGGTGCCTTGATGTGGCACACGATGTATCCCTGGCCGCAGCGGCCATCGGGGCTCGTCGAAGAGGGCTTCAAAGAACTGGCGCGCCGCTGGCGACCGATCCTCGACTACGCCGAAGAATGCGGCATCGACTGCGCTTTCGAAGTGCACCCCGGCGAGGACCTGCACGACGGCGCCAGCTACGAGGCCTTCCTCGACCACGTCGACGAACACGCGCGCGCGTGCCTGCTCTACGACCCGAGTCACTTCGTGCTGCAGCAACTCGACTACCTGCAGTACATCGAGCTCTACCACGAGCGCATCAAGTGCTTCCACGTCAAGGACGCCGAGTTCCGGCCGAACGGTCGCGTCGGGGTCTACGGTGGCTACCAGAACTGGCAGAACCGCGCCGGTCGGTTCCGTTCGACGGGTGATGGGCAGGTCGACTTCACGGGCATCTTCACGCTGCTGACGAAGTACGGCTACGAAGGTTGGGCGACCATCGAGTGGGAGTGCTGCTTCAAGGACAGCCAGCAGGGCGCCGAAGAAGGGGCGCCGTTCGTCGCGCAGCACATGATCACGCCGCCCAGGCGCGCGTTCGACGACTTCGCGGGCGCCAAGGTTGACAAGTCGGCGGTGCGGCGGGCGCTCGGGCTCGAGTAGGCGTTCGGGCGGCTATCGTGTC
The DNA here is from genome assembly GCA_039921435.1 of Planctomycetota bacterium. GTDB lineage: Bacteria > Planctomycetota > UBA1135 > UBA1135 > UBA2386 > DASVAL01. The sequence goes on from JBDSBS010000601.1 coordinate 1,602, forward strand.
AGCTGTTGAACGATCCTGGGGTCCTTCAGCATCTCGACCAATGACGCGCATCATGGCGCCATCGCCTACCTGCCGACGCAGGCGCGCGCGGCGTTACTGAGCACGAGGCCGGCCGCGTTGGCCGTGGGATCGAGGCTCACTCCTTGCGTGAAGAACTCGGCGCCCATGAAGGTGGAACTGCTCGGGATCGCAGCACTCCACAGGGCGCTACCGCTGGCGCCGAGCAGCAGATCGAGATTGACGGGGTCGAGCTGCAGCGGGCATCCCGGCATGCCGATCGAGGCGAGATCGAACGGCAGCGGCACCGTTCCCCACAGCGTGTCGGAGAATCCCCACGCCATCAAACCGACGTTGAGTGGTAGGCCGGCAAGCTGCGCCTGAAAGGTCGTCGACAAGACCGGCCGCGAACCGTTCAGCGCGCTGAGCACGGGAATGCCGAGCGTGCCAGCGCAGCCGAGACCGTACGGCTCGTACGTGCCGTGGTAGGCGACCGACATGCGGTCGAATGCGCAGAGACAACCGGTGCCGACTGCACCGAGACGAAAGCTGCTCGGCGCCGGCCCGAGCGCATTGACCATCATCGTGCCGGCAGGCGGTACGAACAGTACGCGGTTGCCGGCCAGATCGTCGATCACCAGTAGCTCGTATTCGCCACCCGCGGCGTGCAGACTGCAGCCCCAGCGGTACCAGGTGTTGACCGCGAGATTCTGGAAGTGCGTGTCAGGCACCTGAATCGCCGTGCCTGCGGCGTTCGGGCCGACGATGAGGTCGGCGTTCCACGTGGTAGGGGGTGAGGCCGCGTTCGCCGGCCAACGTGCGATGAGATGTGCCGACCTCGCGCTGCCAGCCGGCTGCAACGAGAACCCACCGATGATGCCAGATGGCGCGCCGGCGCCGACGTAGCGCACACAGAAGTCGAACTCGATGTGTGTGTGGCAATCGAAGGGGATGTTCACGAGGCGCTCGATTTGCGCCGGCCCGGTGGTGCCGTCGAGACCCAGGAAGTTGCTGCCACCGCTGCTCATGGTGGGAATGCCCAGCGCATTGCCGCCGTAGGTGTAGATGGCGCCATCGACGCTCGGTGGCGTAGTCAACGGCACCTGAAACCCATCGCGCCCAGCGAGCGCGGTGCCGCTTGCCGATGCAGTGAGCCCGTCGAACTCGCTCTCGTAGCTGCCTTGTGCCGTGAGCAGTGCAGTGGTGGCGAGCACGCACGAGATGCGGGATGTCGTGATAGCGAACGATGACATGATGAGTCTCCGGGGTTGGTGTGTGCCAATGGCGATTGCATCTGCGCGCGCGTCGTGGGTCAAGGGACGGCGCGCCTCCCGGTCACACAGTCCCGACCAGCTGCGCCTCGAACACGACGGCGAGGCCCAAAAACGCGAAGAACCCGACCACGTCGGTCACGGTCGTGAGCACGATGCTCGAGCTCTGGGCCGGGTCGAGCCGCAGCGCTCGCATGAGGATCGGAATCGCGGCCCCGGCGAGGCCGGCGGCCAGCAGGTTCACGACCATCGCCACGCCGATGACCAGACCGAGCCATGGATTGCCGTGCCACGCCCACGCGACGAACGCGGTAACCAGGCCCGTCGCCGCACCGGAGATCGAGCCGAGCAACGCTTCCTTGAGGATCAAGCGGCGGATGCC